>CAOKWI010000006.1 GCA_948473115.1 uncultured Lachnospiraceae bacterium
GAATTGCGTCTTCGCGCCATAGTCTTCGTAGGCAGTGGATTTCATCTCCGCTAAGACCGCCCCCCAAAGTCCGCCTAGGACAGGACAGCACGTCGCCGCCTGACTTTCCGCAATTTACAATGATTCAAGGTCAAGCAACCGTGCCTGAATGGCACAAAGCTGCCTGTCAATCAGTCGAAACTAAGGCATAATAGCTCTGAATAGATCATTTTTTTACCTTATAGGAAATTTCGTCCTGGCCGGGGAAGAATGCGAAGCATTCTTCGAATTGCCTCGCAGAGGCAATTTTTTTACCTTATAGGAAATTTCGTCCTGGCCGGGGAAGAATGCGAAGCATTCTTCGAATTGCCTCGCAGAGGCAATTTTTTATGCGAAAGGAAATCCGGTCAATATATTTAAATCCTGCGCCGTCCCTTTAGCTAAGACAATACACTCTACACCAGCAGGCCGCCTGGTACGATCGGGGCTGGATAAATACCGTCTCTTTTCGTTGACGTATTTCATGGGACGGGCTACAATAAGAATGGATAGGCAATAGTTTATAGAAGAAGGTCGGATACTATGACATTATATGAAGCAAAAAAGGGAGAAAGGTACTGTATTTCAGGGCTGTATGTGGAGCCTCAGATCACCAGGAGGTTACAGGCGCTGGGGCTTAATGACGGTACTGTGCTTAACGTATTGAACCGGAAGAAGAAGGGAGCCCTGATCATTCAGGTCAGGGGCACAAGGCTTGCCCTTGGAAAACATATTTCCTCCAATATCGAGATCAAGGAGGCGGGGGAGGAAGTATGAACAAAGAGACAAACCGCAAACATATCAATGTGGCATGTGTGGGAAATCCAAACTGCGGGAAGACCACATTATTTAACGCCCTCACCGGATCCAGGCTGAAGGTGGCCAACTGGCCCGGGGTCACGGTGGAGCGCTTTGAGGGTGAGACGGAATATGAGGATACAGGGATCACCCTGATCGACACTCCCGGTATCTATTCCCTGACCTGCTACACCATAGAGGAGAAGGTGACACGGCAGTGTGCCATGGATGATGATATTGACGTGATCATCAACGTGGTGGATGCCTCCTCGCTGGAGAGAAACCTGTATCTGACATTGCAGCTGCTGGAACTGGGCAAGCCAATAGTCCTGGCGCTGAATATGATGGATATTGTAAAGGAGCGGGGCATGGAGATCGATATGCACCGGCTGCCTGAGATGCTGGGCAATATCCCCGTGGTGCCTGTCTCCGCGGCTAAGCGGACAGGGCTTGACATCCTGCTTCACGCGGTGATCCATCACTATGAGGAGGGCGGTGAGGAATATATCCTGGACTATCCCGACTACATAGAGAATAAGATTGCCAAGCTGGAGGTCATGATGCAGGCCCATTACCCTACCCATTCCTCCGTGCGCTGGCATGCCATTAAGCTTCTGGAGGACGATGAGGAGGTAAGACAGGAACACCCCATCTCCGTGGTCCACGTGGTGGACAGAAGCTATGAGAAGGAGATTATACAGTGTAAGTATGCCCACATAGAAAAGATAGTGGCTGAGACGCTGTTCCACAGGGATCAGAAGGCGGCCAGGACGGATAAGATCGACAGGCTGCTGACCCATCCCGTTCTGGGGATTCCTGTATTTCTGCTGATCATGTGCATGGTATTTTTCCTGACCTTTACGGTGGGAGATGCCCTGAAAGGTGTATTCGAGACAGGGCTGGAGCATGTTTCCGATGCGGCATTGTCGGGACTGGAAGGACTTGGGGTGGCGTCCTGGCTGCGGTCGCTGATCGTGGACGGCATCATTGCAGGCGTGGGAGGGATCCTTACCTTTATCCCCAACATCTTTATTCTGTTCCTGGCGCTGGCGGTGCTGGAGGACAGCGGCTATATGTCCAGGGTGGCTTATGTGATGGATTCTGTCATGGGAAAGGTGGGGCTTTCCGGCAAGGCATTTCTGCCCATGATTCTGGGGTTCGGCTGTACCGTGCCTGCGATCATGGCTACCAGGGCGCTTGAGACGGAACAGGACAGGCGTAAGACCATGCTGGTGACGCCCTTTATGTCCTGTTCGGCCAGGCTGCCGATCTATGTGCTGCTCTCGGAAATGTTTTTTCCGGAGGCAGCGGCCCCGGTAGCCTTTTCCATGTATGTCATCGGCATGGCGACCGCCATACTGGCAGCGAAGGTCATCAATAAGCTGGAGAAGGGGAAAGCCAATGATTCCCTGCTGATCGAACTGCCGGAATATAAAAGACCCAACGGGAGAACCATCCGCATTTACGTGTGGAACAAGCTGAAGGATTATCTGTCGAAGGCGGGAACTACCATATTTGTGGCTTCGATTGCGATCTGGTTTGTGCTGAATTTCGGCATAACGGGGATGGTGGAGAATCCGGCGGAGAGCTTCGGGGCGGCTGTCGGACGGCTGCTGGAGCCGGTGCTGGCGCCTGCGGGGCTGGGCATGTGGCAGATCGGCGTGGCGCTGCTCTCCGGTATTTCCGCCAAGGAGGTGGTGGTGTCCAGCTTTACGGTGCTGTTTGGGGTGTCCAATGCAAATTCCCAGGCGGGGATGGCTGCCATCGTGGCTAACATCCAGAGTATGTATCCCGGCTTTGGGGCGCTGAACGCCTATTGCCTGATGCTGTTCTGCCTGCTGTATGTGCCCTGTGCCGCCACCGTGGCCACGGTGAAAAAGGAGAGCGGGTCCTGGGGGTTCACGTTTAAGATGATAGGGTTCCAGATGGCGCTGGCCTGGGTGGCATCTGTGGCGGTATATCAGGTCGGAAGCCTGTTCCTGTAGAACTGTTACGTTTTTTGTGTAATGGCGGAGTTCGCTCTGCGGGAGTTCCAGTGTGCGGTGGATCAGGGGATTTAACGGGCAAACGCCCGATGAAACCGGACAGGGAGCGCTGAAAGCGGGAGTTTCATGATACAATGAGTGTTAGCGAGAAGAATGTGCCTGCACATTCGGCGAGCGGCGAATGACGATCATGAATCGTAGATTCATGATACAATGAGTGTCAGCGAGAAGAATGTGCCTGCACATTTGGTGAGAGGCGAATGACGATTATGAATTATAGATTCATGATATAAAGGGAGAATGCATATGAAACTGATTTATGAAAATTCCCTTGCCTGTGCGGGGGATATCAAGGATTTTGTGCTGGAGGGACAGGCGAAAATTTCCTTCCCGGACGGCAGGATGCAGCTGGAAAATGCCATGGATGCGGGAAACGGGCAGAAAGCAAACTATGTGCTGTGGTGCCCGGAGGATTTTCCCTCCGATGTGCTGGTCACATGGGAGTTCCTTCCGGTGAGGGAGCCGGGGCTGTGCATCCTGTTTTTCGGGGCCAGGGGCAAGAACGGCGAGGATATCTTTGATCCCAGGCTGGCGGCGAGGACAGGGGAGTATCCCCAGTACCATCATGGCGATATCAATGCTTTCCATGTGTCCTATTTCCGGAGAAAGGAGCCTGATGAGAGGGCTTTCCACACCTGTAACCTGAGAAAGAGCCATGGCTTCCACCTGGTTGCCCAGGGAGGTGACCCCATTCCCGACGCGGACGAGGCGAGGGAGCCTTACTGGCTGGCAGTGAGGAAGGAAAAGGGACTGGTTACCTTTTCCGTGAATGAACTGGAGGTATTCCGGTTCGAGGATGACGGGGAGACCTACGGTCCGCTGCTGGGGGGCGGGAAAATCGGATTCCGCCAGCTTGCGCCGTTGGTGGCGGAGTACGGAAATCTGAAGGTATATGAAATATAGAATTTATACTGCGCATCGGGTCCTGAACAGTTTTGAAGTTATAAATAACAGGAGAAATGGAATATGTATCTGGATTTGACAGGAAAATGGAGGATTTCATTGAATGCGGATGGCGGAAGGCAGACAGGGGAGATTGTGCTGCCCGGAAGCCTGCAGGGGGCGGGGTATGGCAATCCTGTGACGGTGGACACACCCTGGGTCAGCGGGCTGCATGACGCTTTCTGGTATGAGCAGGAATCTTTTAAAAGGGGGAACGGGGAGGAATGCCGCGTGCCCTTTTTGTGTCAGCCGGTGAGGCATTTCATCGGCGAGGCGGTGTACGAAAGGGAAATTCAGCAGGAGGAAGAAACTGGGGAAGACTGGATCTTGCGGGTGGAACTGACACGCTGGCGCACGAAGGTGTGGATTGACGGCGTGCTTAAGGGGGAGGACTGCTCCCTTTGCACCGCCCATGAAATCAACTGCGGCAGATTGTCCGCGGGAGTACATACCATCCGCGTGTCCGTGGATAATTCCATGCAGTATCCCTACCGCCCTGACGGGCATGGGGTTTCCGATGCCCTGGGAGCCACCTGGAACGGCATGGCGGGGGAGATCGCACTGTTGACTGTGGGAGAACTGGACAGACGGCAGGAGGAGAGGGCTGCCTATGCGAAAAGCCATTCCCGGCATATGGAGGTGAAAGGGGAAAATTTCTATGTGGACGGGATTCCGTTCTATTTCCGCGCCACCCATTTCGGGGGAGATTACCCCAGGACAGGATATCCGGAAACGGATGCTGCCTGGTGGAAGAAGCTCATGTGTACGGTGAAGGAATGGGGATTAAATAGCATACGTTGCCATTCTTACTGTCCGCCAGAGGCCGCTTTTCAGGCGGCGGATGAGGAAGGGGTGCTCCTTCTGGTGGAGTGCGGCATGTGGAATATCTTTCGGGAGGGGATCCCCATGCTTGAGGTGCTGAGGCAAGAGACGAGGCGTATCCTGAGACAGTTCGGGCATCACCCTTCCTTTGCCTTTTTCTCCCCGTCCAACGAGCCGGGAGGGAAATGGTATCAGCCTTTGAGGGAATGGGTGACGGAGACAAGGGAATTTGACAAGGAGCTTGGCTATGAGGGCAGGAGATTGTACACCGCCCAGTCGGGATGGTTCTATGATGTGCCGCCGAAGGAGATTTCCGGTACGGATTTTGTTTATTTCCACCGTTCTGCCTATGGTCCGCTTCCGGGAGGCACGATCCGCAATTTCACAGGCTGGAAGGGAAAGGATCACAGCCCGTCCCTGGAGGGCGCAACGCTTCCCGTGATCTGCCATGAACTGGGACAGTGGTGTGTCTATCCTGATTTCAGCATTATTTCCCGGATGGACGGTTACCTGCGGCCGCGCAATTTTGAACTGTTCCGTGAGATTGCGGAGGAGAATGGTTTATTGCCTTATGCGGAGGACTTTCTGTACTGCTCCGGCAGAAATCAGCTCAGGTTATATAAGGAGGAACTGGAGGCAAATTTCAGGACGCAGGAGTTAAAGGGCTTCGAGCTGCTGGATCTGCATGACTATGCGGGTCAGGGTACGGCGCTGGTGGGCTTCCTGGATATTCTATGGCAGAATAAGGGTTATGCGTCCCCGGAGGAATTCAGGAGTTTCTGCGGGGATACGGTGTTGCTGATACGTATGGATTCCTTTGTCTGGAAGGATAACGACTGTGTGGAAATTCCGGTGGAGGTCAGTCATTTCGGTGCGGAGGAACTGACAGGGGAAACCTTGACCTATCGGTTGACTGAGGGGGAGAGGGTGATCCTTTCAGGGCAGATCCCGGATATCGGCGTGCCTTACGGAAGCTGTAGACAGGTGGGAAGCATTATGCTGGATTTTTCTGTTGTGGGGAAAAACAGTATGCTGACACTGGAACTGGAATTGGGGACGGTTAAGAACAGCTGGCAGCTGACAGTATTTGTGAGGCCGGGGATGCCCCGCTGGCCTGATGGCTCTGAGACTGATAATGAGGTTGAGACTGATAATGAAGTTGAGAGAAGAGATATGGACTGCAAAGCAGGGGATAAAAGTCTGGTAGAGTCTGAGGCTGGATATGAAACTGAGAGCGGAGATATAGGCTGCAAAGCAAGGGATAAAAGTCTGGAAGAATCTGAGACCGGATATGAAACTGAGAGCGGAGATGAAGTGCGGGCTGGCAGGAAAATCCTGTATACCCGAAAATGGGAAAAGGCCAGGGAAGCCTTGCACCGGGGCGGAAGGGTAGTGTATGCGCCTTATCTGTCAGATCTTTCCTATGAGTGCCCTGCCTTATCCATAAAAAATGTTTTCTGGAATGGACAGATGGGACCTTCATGGATCCGCAGTCTTGGCATTATGGTACGGGAAAGTCATCCCATATTTAAGGTATTTCCCACCGAAAGGGACGGCGGATGGCAGTGGGAGGATATCCTGGCACATGCCAGGGGCTTCTGGCTGAAGGATATGGAGGGCTTGGAGCCCATTGTGCGTCCCATTGACGACTGGAACCGCAGCCTGTCCCTGGGATTGCTGTTTGAGGCAAGGGTGGGACAGGGAAGCCTGTTTGTGGTATCTGCTGACCTGGAGGGAAGCTTTGAGGAGCGTCCCGCCGCATACTGCCTGAAACAGGCAATTCTCGATTATGCCGCTTCGGAGGCATTCGCCCCTTCCGCGGAAATTTCCTGTGAAGCCATAGAGGAAAAGCTGTTTCCGGTGACACGCATGGGGCAATTGGCGGGAAAAAGCCTGTATGACAAGGATGCACGGGTTGTTTCATCGGCGGAAACGGATGCCAATCCAAATATATCCACAAGGATTGAGAAGGATGCCTTTCCTGTTACCATAACGCTGACATTAAAAAAGCAGATGGTATTGAAAGGGCTTTTGTACCTACCGGAACAGAAGGACAGGGCGCATGAGGGATTTATCAGAGAATACCGGCTGGAGTATTTTGACGCACAGGCAGAGGACTGGAAATGTTTGAGGACAGGTACATTTTTGAATACCAGCCTATCACAACGAGTGTTATTTGATGTGCCTGTCACCACAGGGAAGCTGCGGCTGACAGTGCTGTCCTGCTACGGCTGTGTGGACAAGACGGTGTGGGCCGCAGACGGGGAAGGATGGGTTCAGAAATACCGGAAGGCCAAAGCCGTGGTACAGGTGGCGGGACTTCATGTGATATGTGAAGAACCGTCGGAAGGATCAGATGTGATTTTCTGGGAGGAAGGGCAGAAGTCTTCCACCAAGGAGATTGACAATTGAGCAGTTTCAGGGGAAGCGTTGACCGGATCAGACAGTCAGGGGAAGAGGGAAGCAGAAAGATGATGCGGAAAATGATGGTGGGTACTATGGTGACCATGGTAACGGCTTTGACGGTACTGTCAGCCTGTGGAAGAAAAGACGATGAGAAGGCGGTGTCTCTGGAGGCGCAGTCTCTGGAAAGCGGTAATGCGTCAGGGGAAACGGATGGCGGAGGAGCGGCAGACGGCAGAGAATCGGACGTGGGAGCGGCGGACGGCAGAGAATCGGACGTGGGAGCGGCAGACGGCAGGGGAACAGAGGGTGCGGCGGAGAGCCTGTCTGATACTGACAGGGAAATCTATTTACAGGCAGTCAATGAGGGCGAAGGTGATGCGAAGGGATATTCCCTGATTTATCTGGATGGGGACAATATCCCGGAACTGGTAGTCCATGACAGGGGAAACGATAGTTATTCAATCTATACGGTCAAGGACCAGGCGTTATTCTGTATGGCGGATTCCCTGTCCACGGTGGAGCTGACCTATTTTGAAAGGTGTGGCGTCATAGCCAGCTTTTCAAGGTGGAATGGCGGCGGTGACGAGGGCGGATATGGCAGTTCTTATGATCAGGTATCCAGGGATAGGACGCTTACAAATGATGACGAGGCTGTCTTAAGCTACAGTTATAATGCCACCTATAATGACGAGGGCAAATATACAGGAACGGGTGTTACTAAATATTTTTATATGGGGCAGGAAATTGAGGAAGCGGAGTACCGGGAGAAACTGACAAGCCTTGGTATTGCAGAGGGAGAGGATCAGCTTTGCATGGAGGGCAGCTGTGACAAGGACGAAATCATTGCCCTTTTAAGCAGGTAAGACAATGGTATCGTTAACTTGGATAGGGAATACCCGTGTTAAACCGGACGCTGCAATCAGGAATTAAGGGGAGCAGGGTGCGCTTTCCCGAAAAAGGATAGAACATGGAAGCACAGGAGGGTTTTGGGAATGAAGCTGAGAAGACTGCGAAGAGACACGACGTCAGGGTATACCACTTTCGGATGTATGTGGCAGAAGGGAAGCTGTACCGTAAAGACGGCTTATCGCTGTATTGCCCAGGAGGGAAGGGAAGTGCCCATTCAGTCCAGGGTCACGGCATACTGGCCTGACGGTTCCGTAAAGTGGACTGCCCATACAGCAGACAGCGCATTGCTGGGTGAGGAAATTGAAATCCTGCCGGAAGAAGATCCTGTCGGCCAAACCGGTTTTATGCAAAAAAGTTTCACTGGCCAAACCGGTCTATCCATAGAGGATGACGGGAAAAAGATCCTGATAAATAACGGTCGATACTGTATTGGAATAAGCAGGGATTCCAATTTTCTGTTTGAGAGAATTTATACAGAAAGGGGCGAGATTGCTTCCAGGGGCAGGGCGGTGCTGCAGCTGGAGGAGCCTGCGTCCGTGGATGGGTATGAGGCAAGGGTGGTCAAGCCTTACACGGGAGTGATCAGGGAAATAGAGATCGAGGAACAGGGAGCGCTGCAATGCATTCTGAAATATACCGGCTGTCACAGGAATAAAGACGGAGAAGAAAAAATACCATTTGTTATTCGAATGCGTGTCAACGGAGACTGTCCTACTCTGCATTTTACCCATACCTTTCTCTATGACGGTGATGAGAACAGGGATTTCCTTAAAGGTCTGGGGATTACCTTTGAAACGCCCCTGTCAGGGGAACTCTACAACCGGCACATCAAGGTTCAGGGGGATCACGGCGTATTCCATGAGGTCATGGTGCCCCTTACGTCCTGGCGTCCCCGTGTGCCTGGAACCTTGTATGAAGCACAGATCAGGGGGGAGAGGCTTGCATTGGAGGGAGAGGAGCTTGCCACGGTGGGCAGGGTGCTCCGGGATACCCCGTATTGGAGTGTTTACGACGTCTGTCAGGACAGCCCCAGTCATTTTTTGGTGCGGAAACGACTGGCGCCGGAGCATTGCTGTTACATAGAGAGTCTCCACGGAAAGCGCACGAAGGGAGCGCTTGCATTTGGTTCTGAAGCGGGCAGTGTCCTGGTGTGTATCCGTGATTTCTGGGAAAAGTATCCTTCCGGTTATACGGTGACGGGACTGGACAGCAGTCGGGCAGAGTGCAGCATCTGGTTCTGGTCGCCTTCGGCGGCACCTATGGATTTCCGGCATTATGCTGACAGGGGTTACAGTCAGGTCTGCTATGAAGGCTATGATTATAAGGGCGCCACGCCGGTGGGGATTGCCTGTACCAATGAATGCATTGTCAGCTTTTCGGATGAAATGATCCTGGAGGATGGAGAGGTGCTGCAGTTTGCGGAACAGGCGAACCGGCCTCCCGTCTATGTGGGCACGCCGGAGTTCTACCATGAAATGCGGGCTTTCGGCTACTGGTCGCTGCCCTCGGAAAATACAGAGATGGAGCGGTGGCTGGAGGAGCAGCTGGAACGGGCTTTTGACTTTTACAGGGATGAGGTGGAGCAGCGGGGCTGGTATGGCATGTTTAATTACGGCGATATCATGCACACATATGATGCTGTGCGGCACCAGTGGAAATACGATATCGGTGGTTATGCATGGGACAATACGGAACTTGTTCCCACGCTGTGGCTTTGGCTGTACTTTATGCGGACGGGCAGGGAGGATGTGTTCACCTTTGCGGAGAAGCTTTCCCGCCATGCCTCCGAGGTGGATGTGTACCATATGGGGAAATATAAGGGGCTTGGCTCCAGGCATAACGTGCGCCACTGGGGCTGTCCCTGTAAGGAGGCCCGGATCGCCATGGCGTCCCATCACCGTTACCTCTATTACCTGACAGGGGATCGGCGTCTGGAGGATATCTTTGAGGAGTTAAAGGACAACGAACTCAGCTTCCTGAACAAGGATCCCCTGGGTGATTTCTTTGACAGGAAGGAGATGGTTTATCCCAGTCATGCCAGGAGCGGTCCTGACTGGTCCTCCCTGTGCTCCAACTGGATGACCAGGTGGGAAAGATTTAATGACACTCGCTATTTAGAAAAGATCAGGGTCGGGATCGAAGATATCAGGAGGGCGCCGCTGCAGCTTGTGTCGGGACCGGACTTTGAGTTCGACCCTGAAACCTGCCATCTGCGGTATATTGGGGAGAGAACCACCGGAGGCTGTCATCTGCAGGTATGTATGGGAGCACCCCAGGTCTGGACGGAGCTGGGCGACCTGATGGAGGATGAGGAGTGGAAGCGCATGGTGGCCGAACTGGGGAGGTTCTATTATCTGCCCCCGGAGGAGCAGCAGAAGGAATCCGGCGGCCTGGTGGGACAGAGACAGTTCAGCCTGCCTTTTATGGCGTCAGGGATCGCCGCCTATGGAGCCTGGTATTTAAAGGATGATGTGCTGGCCATGCGGACCTGGAAGATCCTGCTTCACACCCAGATCAACGGGGAAAGTCAGGAGGGATTTGCATACAGGATTCTGGCGGACTGCGGCAATCAGGAGCAGCTGAGGGAGATCCCATGGATCACCACAAATTTTGTGGCACAGTTCTGCCTGAATGTGATCATGGCGCTGGATTTTATTAGGGAGAAGCTGCCCGGGACCATGGAGGAAGCGGTGGAACTGGTGGCGGACCTGGATGACAGTACCTTCAGGAAGGCATGACGACTGGCTTTTTTGGGCGGGGGTTCAACCCATCCAACGGTATGTCCGCAACGGTATGTCCGATGGGGTATGCCATGTCTTTGCGGAAAGGGTGGATACGGAATCAGGGAGCTTTGATGGCACTGCTCTCTGCATTGGAATTTTACAAATAACGAAGGTGAAAGCGGGGATATGCGAATCCGCCTTTGGATGCTGCATCTGCGCAAAAGGATTTCGACAGGGAGGACAGACGATGAAGTATGAAATAACCCCAAAAGAATTGGAATGGGCACAACAGACATGGGAGAGGCTGGAGAGGAAGATTGATGCACAGAACGAACGTCTTGGCAGCATGATGCCCTATATCCCCGTGAACGGCAGGTATGAGGATATGGGGGAGGAGCATCTGACCTGGTGGACCAACAGCTTTTGGAGCGGGATCCTGTGGCAGGCGTATCACGCCACGGGGAAGCAGGCTTATGCGGATAATGCGGCTGCTGTGGAGGAGAGGCTGGATCGTGCGTTGGAGGAATATGCGGGACTGGATCACGACGTGGGCTTTATGTGGCTCCATACGGCGGTGGCACATTATCGGTTGACGGGGAATGAGCAGTCCAGACTTCGGGGCATCCATGCGGCGGCGGTTCTGGCAAGCCGTTTTCAGCCCGCGGGAAATTATTTCCGGGCGTGGAACCATGGGGAGGACAGCGTGGCCATCGTTGACTGCCTGATGAACCTGCCGATCCTTTACTGGGGCAGTGAAGTGACGGGGGATTCCGCCTGGAAGAAGCTTGCCATGACCCATGCGGATATGGCGCTCCGGGAGATCCTCAGGCCGGACGGCTCCAGTAACCATATCGTGGCTTTTGACCGGGAGACAGGGGAAGTGACGAAGAAGCCTGGCGGCCAGGGCTATGGGGAGGGTTCCGCCTGGACCAGGGGACAGGCCTGGGCGATTTATGGCATGGCTCTGTCTTACAGGCATACCGGAAAGCAGGAATATCTGGATGCTTCCAAGAGGACGGCTCATTATTTCCTGGCAAACGCGGCTCTGATGGATTATGATGTGGCCATTGATTTCCGGGCGCCCGCGGAGCCTGTCTATTATGACAATACGGCGGCAGCCTGTGCGGCCTGTGGATTGCTGGAAGTGTCAGAGCATGTGCCGGACCTGGAGAGACCTCTCTATGTGAGGTCGGCGGTGAAGCTGCTGCAAAGGCTGACAGAGCGTTTCTGCAACTGGAATCCGGAGGAGGACGGAATTACCACAAAGGGAAGCGCCCGCTATGACAGGGCTTCCGACAGGGAGGTGCCGATCATATACGGTGATTATTTCCTGGCGGAGGGTGTGCTGCGGCTGTTGGAGAAAGACTTTCTAATCTGGTAAGGAGGCTGAGGGGCATAGCCGGGTATTTGTGTGTCCGGATTATGGAAAAATATAAGAAAAACGGTCAGCGGGAATGTTTCGGGTTCCTGCCGGCCGTTTTTGCTTGTAGGAAATTGCGCCCTGGCTGGGGAAGAATGTGAAGCATTCTTCGAAGTGCCTCGCAGAGGCACTTTTTACTCTGCCAGTTCCTTATACATAAGCCCCCATTTTTTCATATCCTCAATTACGGGGGCAAAGGGATTTCCCCAGTTCACTCAAGGCATATTCCACTCTGGGCGGAACCTCCGGATAGACAGTTCTTGTGATAATTCCATCCGCTTCCATGGAACGCAGTCAGGTGGAAATTTAGACAAGCGAAACATAGGGATAATTTAAGTGGATTATACTAGTGTGCTGACATGTTCATTTTTGAACTAATTACGAAGGATAAATTTCCACTCTGCAAGGCGGCGGAGGGAGGCGATGCGGTGGCATCGTTGACCGACAACAACGCAGCAGATGGAAATTTAGGTAAGTCATTAGTCAAATTATGAACGTGTCAGTGCACTAGATCCCCACCGTCCATTTAGGCGTTGCTGCTTCCGCTATGGAGAAGCGAGGCATCCGCACCGGGCGCGGCGGCATCAACCGCGAAATCGAAGTAAAGAATAAGAGTTTGCGACAACTGAAAGCCCGTATCTCCAAGCTGCAAAAATGGCTCAAAGAGGAACAGGAGAACACCGAGCCCCCACCCTTGCCGACTATATCCAAGGCATTTTGTCACGCGAGCAATGAGCCAAGTCAGTGTAACTGACTTTGTGCCGCTGCTTGCACAAATTGCTTGTTAAGCAATAGCATAAAGTCAACACGGTTGACTTGGCGAATGCCGCGAAGGTCACAATACCAAGGTGTCCAAAGGACACCTTCTGCTCTGCAGCGCTGCAAGCTTGATACCCCGTTGCTTGCAGCGGGGTCTTTGATTTCAAGTACAAGGGGAAGAAGCCGCTGACCGAAGCCGAGAAAATCAGAAAGAGCGTTTACAGTATCTTGCGGCAGTGCAGCGGGAACAACAGCCCCACAGCAAGCAGGATATGGAGCGATAACAGGCAGGGCGGCGGGATTGTCACCGCCGCTCTGTTAGGGGTCTTTATTAGACCAATAAACTGGAAGTTAGCAAATAATTTCCTGACGTTCTCCCTGAATCAATACAATTTGACCATCAGACAATTTTATCGACTCGTTATTAGATATTTCCCCGCAAGGATTTCCTATTTCAACGTGTGGTATCAGCGGATTTGTTAAATAGCCTAATCCATCAGCAAAATTTCCTGCGGCAATCATACTTCCTGCACTAATCCCCAGATATACCAACCCATTCTCTATTGCTTGTTTTAAAGGTTTTGAAAGCCCTGTTCTGTTTACTTCGCCCAGCAGTACTGATGCATTGCCGCCACCAAAAACAATTGCGTCATATTGAGAGAGCTCTTCGGTGCTCATTAAACGAATCTGTGTGGGTATATCTTCAACATAACTTGAATATGTCCTTTTGTATCCGTCGGAGAGCAGAAGTGCTAAATCATATATAAAAATATTACTTATAGGGATACCCATACTCATAAGTCGCTCCAAGCATACTACAATGCCTTCTCTTGCGCCATCATTTTCGATTGCAGCAGATGGAACAAAAATTACTTTTGTATTTTGAGGTTCTTTGCCGATACATTCCCAAAATATTTTAGTAGTATTTTCATTTAAACCATTTGAACTCAAAAAAAGTGTTCTCATTGTCCTTCTCTTCTTTGATTACATAAATTTATAGGCTTGTACTTGGAAAATAATTTTACCATATACAGCTCCGAAAAGCAATCATCGTTCTGCGTCCGTTCCGACTATCCAGACGGTCAAGGGACGAATAGTATTTTTATATTACCGGAGGTGATCCGATTCTGCATCCGGACTTCTGGAAGCTATTGAAGCTCCTGCATGGGCATGACATCAGATTTACAATCCTTGGAAATCCGTTTTATCTGAATGAACAGATGTGCCGGAAACTGCTCGCCATATGTGACAGGAAATTCAGGGAATATGAAGCGGAGGGCTGCCAGACCTATTTTAACAAAAAGGATCATCTGTGGACGCTATATGAGTATGAAACAGGGAAGTTCAAAATTCCGGCGGATGCAAAACGGGGAATGGTTTATGGCGGATGAAATTGTGGGAACTGTCATCTGACGATTCTTCCCTCCGGAGAAATTTATGCCTGCCGCCGGGCGGCGGACAGCAGGGTGGGAAATGCCCTCGAGGACCGCATCGCAGACGTGTGGGTCACCAGTATGGAGCAGTGCCGTAGCTATGAAAAGTTTAGTAAATGTTCAAGGCGCAGGCTTCTTTCGTGGTGCAGGGGCTGCCCTGCCGTGGCAAAGGGAACCTGCAGGGATTTCTATGCGGAAGCCCCCCAGTGTTGGGCAACGGAGGAAAACGGTCTGATCGAACCAGAAGAAAACGGTTTACTTGAAGGGAAGAGAGTAGTCTGATTGAACCAGAGGAGAGCGGTCTGCTTGAAGGGAAGAGGGCGGTCTGATCGAACCGAAAAATAGAATAAGGAGAATCAGGGGATGGGGCACCGCAGGTCGGGATAATCAGCGCAATTCAGCAAGAGGGAACGGAACTCCGAGGCCATACGTCATCCGGACTTCAAAAAGAAATGGGCATCCCTGAGGAATTTGTTCCGCAGACATACATTGCTTTCGGATATTGTGACGGGGAATATCCAAAGCGCCCAAAGCGGCATTACTCTAATGTGATTTATTTCTGAATAGGGTACAGTATTGACTTTTGATCATATCCCGTACAGACTGGAAGATGATCGCCTACAGGCGAAAGATCCTGTTATAATAGATTTTAGAACATAGAATCTTGCAGTAGATTTTATGTTCGCTTCAATATGCGTATGGGGTACTGTTTATGAAATATAGGAACGCGAGCGACATTTTACCGGATGAACTGCTGGAGACGGTCAGGAGATATTACCAGGGAGGCTATCTGTATATCCCAAAGGAAAATGATTTTAAGGCAGGGCGTAAGACAGAGTATAAGACGGAATTGGAGAAACGTGACCGGCAGATTTATCTGAAGCGTCTCGAAGGCAGGACGAACAGGCAGTTGGGAATGATGTACCATCTGTCAGAGCCCAGTATCCGGAGAATCCTTGCAAAAGAAAGGCTACGGTATCGGGAAATGGAAGAGATCATAAAGGAGATACTGCCCTTATGGGGAATGGATTCAGGACTTTTTTCGCAAATATATCCTTCGGCCTGGAGGATCAATGAATCCCATGTGCTGAAGGTGTACTCTGATCAGAAGCAGCTGGAAAGAAACATAAAGATATCATCTGCCTTGCTGGATTGTGATATTCCGGTTGCAGAGACAGTACACACCAAAGCGGGAGAGCCATATATTAAATGCCGGAACCATTTTTTTGTCATGACGAAGAAATTAGAGGGAAGTAATCTGACTGACATAAAGGATAAAAAGCTGGCATGGGAGACCGGCGGCGCTATGGCAAGACTGCATGCGGCGTTCCGGAAGTGTGAGAAGGAAATTTCTTTTTGGGACAACAGCCTGTTGCAGGAAATGAAAGGCTGGGTACGGGAAAACCTGATGAAAAATGACTGGCAGCCCGTGAGTGAAGCGGAATATTTAAAGGCGGTGGGACAGCTGGAAAGCGTGTACGATGCCCTGCCGAAACAGTTGATCCACAGGGATGTGCATTTCGGCAATTTCCTGTTTCAGGAGGGCAGCTTTTCTGGATATATAGATTTTGACCTGAGCCAGAAAAATATAAGGATATTTGACCTGTGCTATTTCCTGGCAGGTCTGTTGGCGGAAGAACCACCGGAGGCGTTCACCAGGGAAGAGTGGCTGGAAATAGTGAAAGCTGTCATTGCAGGCTATGAAAGTGTCACAAAGCTTTCCGGACAGGAAAAAGGGGCGGTCTGCTGTGTAATGGAATGTATTGAGATTCTGTTTGCGGCATATTTTATCGGTGAGCAGGACATAAAGTCCGCCGAGGATGCCCGGCGTATCTTCGGCTTTATTCAAAACAGCGAGGAGGATCTGAAGCATTTGTAAGCTTCGGATCCCCCTTTTACCTTATAGGAAATTTCGTCCTGGCCTGGGAAGAATGCGAAGCATTCTTCGAAGTGCCGCTTGCGGCACTTTTTTATCTTATAGGAAATTCTGTTTTTGCCGGTGCAGTCATATCCTTGGGAAAGTCGGGTCATAATATGCCTGTTAATTAGTTCAAAACCGCGTCAATCGTGCCAAGATATTGACACGATTGACGCGATTTGCTATAATATGAACAGATAAATCACATGAAAGGAGAGACGCATATGACATTCCAGGAAAGTGAAACGGTAGAACTCAAGGAAATGTTTACTGATGACATAAAGAAAGAAATCATTGCTTTTGCCAACTGTAATGGTGGAAAGCTGTATATTGGTGTCCGGGATGACGGTACGGTCAGCGGTCTCAGTGATCCGGACAGTGCCGCATTACAGATCAGTAATATGGTCAGGGATGCAATCAGACCGGATCTGACGATGTTTCTACACTATGAGACGATTGAGGAAAATGGAAAGAAGATTGTTACAGTGGATATTCAGCGGGGCACAGACCGGCCATACTATATTGCAAAGAAAGGGATGCGGCCTGAAGGCGTGTATGTCAGACAGGGGTATTCAGCAGTTCCTGCTACGGATACGGCAATTCGTCACATGATCAAAGAAACGGACGGAGATCGTTTTGAGGTAATGCGCAGTCTGAATCAGGAACTTACTTTTGAAGCAGCAAAGAAAGAGTTTCGGCTTCGGGAAGTGGATTTTGGATTGCAGCAGATGCGTACCTTAAAGTTGATGGATCAGGACGGCCTTTACAGTAATCTTGCATTGCTCTTATCGGATCAGTGTACCCACACTGTTAAAATAGCTGCTTTCCAGGGAACCGACCAGACCGTTTTCAAGGATCGCCGGGAATTTACCGGATCCCTGATGCAGCAGATGAACGAAGTATATGATTTTATTGATTTTCGCAATCAGATCCATGCCACGATAGAAAAACTATATCGCATTGATGTCAGGGATTACCCGGAAATTGCTGTCAGGGAAGCGTTGCTGAATCTGTTGGTGCATCGGGATTATTCTTTTAGCGCCAGCGCCCTGATCAGTATTTTTTCAGACCGGATAGAATTTGTATCTATTGGCGGCCTCATGCCAGGAATCGATTTGGAGGATATCATGGCGGGTATTTCCATATGCAGGAATCAGGAACTTGCAAATGTGTTTTATCGCCTGCATTTGATCGAGGCTTATGGTACCGGAATGGGAAAGATCATGAAAGCGTATGAAGGCGCTGCGGAAAAACCTATATTTGAAACCACCCGAAATACTTTTAAGATCATATTGCCTAATAGGAATGCAGGAAATGCAGCAACAGATTTTCCTGGTTTCAGGGTGCAGTCTGCGACGGTTTATAATAACGAAATGAGAAAATTGGCGGATAGCCGGGAAGAAAAGATTTTGGAATATGCACGGAAACATTATGCTTTTACCAAAAATGATATTGTTGATCTGCTTCGGGTAAGTCCGTCAACCGCTATCAGACTGATCAGGGAACTTGTAAAAAGGGGTCTGCTGAAATGCGATGGAAAAGCAAGAAGCACTTACTATACCATAGCAAAGTGAAAATATCATGAAAATTCATATTATGGAGGAGCGCTTTGTGCCGCCTGCGTCACTTCTTTAGCGCCGCGCTTAGCCGGTCCGGAACGCTTCTCGGCCCCCTGACAGTGAAAATATCAAATTCATTCTTTAACCTTTCGAAGGTAAAACGATCCGGGCTGTACCGCTTCAAGAGCCTTATCTTCATCAGGCTTTTGATGGTAAGGCTTCCATCCTGGTAGTCATAAGGAATATCAGTCTCCAGCACTTTACATTTGTACAGGATGGCCGATACCGGCGCAGCCACATACAGATATACCGTATCCTTGACTTTGATGCCGCTGCCCTGTTTCCAGTCGATGGTGTCTGTGGCATCAAAGGCATGTATGATGTCATAGTATTTCGGGTTGGCCGGAATGAGCCACTCCTTCGGGGGCCTGAGCCTTGCTTTCTTTTTCCTGCTGGCAGTGGCCTGATAACTCATATCGATCATATCGCAGACCCTGTCGAAGGGGACGGTTCCGTCTAATAAAATGGAAATCCAGCTGTTCTTGTTCATATGGTATCCAGGAAAGAAGCCATCCTGCCGGATCAGGATATCATGGAGCATGGGATCGTCTGTTTTCACATTCAAGGCGCATACATATCCTTCTTCCGAAAGACCGAATTTGTCCTTGGACACATCCATCACAAGACCGTACCATTTCTGGTTGTCCTCATGGCGGAAAACACCGGCGTCAGGGGTGCTTTTCCAGAGATATTCTATCTTGCTTTTGTATTTCTTTCTGACGTATTCGAAAACGGCTTCCCTTAAGGAACCGTTTTTCAATGGATTTTCCCTGTTCATTTGATCGTCCCTCTCGCAACCCCGCGCTTTTAGCGCTTCCTACCCGATTTCATCGGGCGTTCATTCTTCTCGCTATCGCTCATTATATCATGGTTTTGGACGGAATGCCAGTTGTTTGCGAAACGATATACCAGGGCGTGTATGGTGCAAAATATTGAAGCGGGGGAGGCGTATGTGGTATAATTACTAGAGTTTTTGGAGAGTAAAGATATTTGGAGGGAAAATGGAAGAATTAAGACTGGTGAGACCGTCATTGGAACATAAGAAACAGTATGAAGAGATGATGGATGAATGGGAAGCTTTTGGGGGCAGGCTGAATCCGGGAGCATTAAGGCGTTACAGCTACAGAGAGCGGAAAAATGTATCATTCGAGAAGTGGCTGGCATGGGTGGAAGAAGACAGGGATACGGTTCAGGATCTGTATTTTCTGATGCAGGGTGATCATATACTGGGGGCTATCAGCATCAGATGCAAATGCGCTGAAGTGGACGGACATTCCGGTTTCGGGATCAGACCCTCTGAACGCAGGAAAGGATATGCCGTGAAAATGCTCTCGCTTGCGCTGCCGGTCATGAAAAAATATGGGATCAATCCTGTGGTCATTACCTGCGCAAAAGACAATGTTGGATCGGCCAAAACGATACGGAATAATGGAGGCAGATTTATCCGCGAGGCGATTGACGATGACGGAGAGGCGGTACAGATCTACCATATTGATGTATGATTTTGGAGTGCAGATATTCGCGGATATTTTTGGGTTGAATCGGGGATATGCAGATGGATAAGAAAAAAAGCCAGGAGTCCTGTCGGCGGAATTGCCTGTGGTGGCAGGCAATTCTGTTCTCTGTTTTGCTCCTGACAGGGTTCAGTCCTATGGCGGCGGACGGGGAAGAAGGAGTCTTCCCCCGGAAACTGGTCAACATGCTGGAGGATACCTTCCTGGAGAACGGCTGGCAGGGAGTGCGGGATATGCTGGACACAGGGGAACAGCCGCAGGGGGAGACCGCTGATATGGAAGGGAGGCCGCCGGGAACGGATGGCGGACCAGTCTGGGGCAGGATAAAAGCGCTCACCAGTGAGGAAATCTTCCAGCATTTTCCTTTGGTTGAAGCGTATAGAGATCGGATGAGTTACGAATATGAACCTTATGACGGGGTTTCTTTTCTGTATGATGCGCCGAAGGATATCTATGACATCTATTTTCTGCCGAAAAACGCCGCAGGAGAATATGCTTTTGTGTATTCCGCAGGGGAATTTGGCGGGAAACGCGCTTATTCCGTCCTGCTGGCAGACCTGACGGAGCAGGGGCTTGTATCGGTGGCGGAATTTGACATTCAGGACGGTAACGGGAGGATGTTCCGTTATGAAGGGGAATATTATTACATATATGGCTGGAAGAGTGAGGTCTCGGTGTCTGGGGGATATGACGGGTTTATGATGCATGGACTGTCTGTGGATCCGGAAAGGAATACGCTTCTTGGGCAATATATGTGGGAAGGGGAATTTGTCCTGACAGAAGGGCAAGTGTTTGTCGCGGAGAAGCAGAAGAAATCCTATACCATACCGGAGCGCCGGAGGGAACGGTTTGGCTATATTGTCTATGACAATCTCTGGGATTTTGAGGAGGAAAGGGATCTTCCCTTTGCCGATGACAGGACTGCCAGGTACCTGGAGGAAGCATATGCGGCGATAGAGTTTCGGGGAGAATTCAGGGAATGTGATGCGGAGATGAATGCCGTTTATCTGGAAGCCTTTCGCAAATTGGTGCAAAATAAGGTGATTTTCCATGACTTGAAGACGGGGCAGGATTTTTTCCTGAAAGACTATGAGGGGATTGCGTATGACATAGAAGAGGAAGGGGGTTATGACCCTGGCCGCTTTGAGTATTATTTCTTTGATGCGGATGGCGATGGCACTCCCGACCTGGGAATCCTGGAGGAATACCCTGACGGGCATTCCGCGTTCCTATATCAGTTCCGGTATGATGCGGATACAGGCAGGTATAGTCTGTGGAATACCTTGTATCCGCCCTATGACCATCTCCTCGGGACACGGAAAGTATTGGAGCACGACGGGATCCATATGAAAATAGATTATGGATATTATGAACTGGACGGAGATGGTGATGTGGAATACAGTGCGTATCTTTATTATCTGCCGTTGAATTGGTTTGAGCAGATCTGCCTAGTGATGCTGCCCGCCCATACAGATCTTTCTTTAAATGAGGAGATGGGGCAGGAGATGAGACAATGCGGAGTTTATGCCAGGGAGACAGGGAAGTGGTATTTCCGGGTCACGGAGGAGCGGTTCTGGGAACTGGCGGATGCTTTCAGGGAAGCATATGAATCCGCCAGGGAGCAGGAAAAGAAAGTGCTGTTTACTTATGAGGAACTCTTTGGGTAACCATGATTCTGTTTTTATGGATATTCGAGCCGTTTTATGTTATTGTATAAAATAAAGTAATCGTGAAACGAACAAACAGGAGGACAGGAGAATGGCGGAAGAATTAAAAAGCAGGAAAGAGATACCGGAGGAGCTGACCTGGGATTTGTCCCGTATCTATGCCACAGAGGCGTATATGCTGCGGGACGCGGAGAAAATGGAGGAGCTGACCCGGGAGATCGTGGAGAAATACAAGGGGCGTATGGACTCTCCGGAACAGATAGAGGGCTGCGTCACGGCATACCGGCAGGTATATGAGCTGATGACGCTCACAGGCAGTTACTGTGATCTGGCAGTGTCGGTGGATTATACGGACAATGATAACCAGGAGAGGAACGGCCGGATCAGCCGCCTGATTGCAAAATTGCAGAGCGAACTGAGTTTTATCAGGAGTGAGATTATGGAGCAGGAAGAGGAGGTCATTCAGAAAGCCATTGCCATCAGCGAAGGCAACAGGTATTTCCTGCAGAATGTCCTTCGGGACAAGGCTCACAGGCTGCATCCGGAGGCGGAGCGGGTGGTATCCGCGCTGAGCCAGAGCATCTATAGAAATCCCTATGAGATCTACAACATTGCCAAGCTGGCGGATATGAAGTTTGATCCTTTTGCAGTGGACGGGAAGGAGTATCCGCTGGGATATACCCTTTTTGAGGATGATTATGAGTATGAGCCGGATACCAGGGTACGCCGGGCGGCGTTTGACGCTTTTTCCAAGAAGATCAGGGAGTATGAGAACGTGACGGCGGCTGCCTACAATGCCAATGTGCAGACGGAAAAAGTGTTGTCCACTTTGCGGGGCTTTGATTCGGTATTCGACTATCTGCTTTTTGACCAGAAGGTCAGCCGGGAGCTTTATGACCGCCAGATCGACCTGATCACGGAAAAGCTCGCTCCCCATATGCGCAGATACGCCAAGCTGATTCAGAAAGTACACGGCCTGGACAGGATGACCTTTGCGGACTTAAAGCTTCCTGTGGATCCGGACTATGCGCCGGAAGTTTCCATTGAGGGCTCAAGGGAGTATATTGAGAAAGGGCTTTCCATCCTGGGGGAGGATTATGTGCAGATGGTGCGAACCGCCTATGAGGAGCGCTGGGTGGACTTTGCCCAGAATAAGGGGAAATCCACCGGAGGCTTCTGCGCAAGTCCTTATGGCAGGAATTCCTATATCCTGCTGACCTGGAACAACAAGATGTCGGATGTGTTCACGCTGGCCCATGAGCTGGGACATGCGGGACACTTTAAGTCCTGTAACAGCAGTCAGTCCATCTTTGACACGGAGGTGTCCACCTATTTTGTGGAGGCTCCCTCCACCATGAACGAACTGCTCATGGCCCATTATCTGTTGAAGACCAGCCAGGATAAACGGTTCAGGCGCTGGGTGCTGACCTGCATGATCGGCAACACCTATTATCACAATTTTGTGACCCATCTCATGGAGGCGGCTTACCAGAGGGAAGTGTACAGGCTGGTGGATGCGGGAGGCAGCGTACAGGCGGAAACCCTGAGCAACATCATGCGGGATACTTTGCAGAAATTCTGGGGGGATGCGGTGGAGATCAATGAGGGCGCAGAACTGACCTGGATGCGCCAGCCCCATTATTATATGGGTCTGTACTCCTACACCTACAGCGCCGGACTTACCATCGCCACACAGATGTGTAAGCGTATTGAAAATGAGGGCGAGGCTGCCATAGAGGACTGGAAGAAGGTGCTGGCAGCGGGAAGCACGCTGGCTCCCGTGGAACTGGCGGCGCTGGCGGGAATCGATATCACCACGGATGCCCCGCTGCTGGATACCATAGAGACCATCGGCGGCATGATTGACGAGATCTGTGAGTTGACGGAGCAGATGTGACAAGGCTCCGGCAAGTCTTTTTGCTGAGTGGAAGAATATGGAATGGATGTCCGCCGGAGCGGGCAGGAGGATATAACGGTGGAAATACAGAGGATCAACGAATATGAGGACGAGCGTTTTGAGCCGGAGATTCTGAGGCAGCACGGCGCGTTTCTGGTGGACGGGCATCCCTGCAGCTTTCGGATACTGGATGGAAATTCTGCAAGGGTGTATTATCATGATTACTCGGATATGGAGGAGATTTTGGATACATTCCGGTTCTATACGGGGCATATTAACAGATTTTATACAGAGGATGGACGTTTACTGAAAGAATATGAAGAGGTGAAACTGTTTGATCTGCCTGTGGGGCAGATCCAGCCCTCTCAATTTTATGTGGATCAGGAGAAGCTTCAGGCGGTGGGCAGCTTTATCCGGAGACCGGAGGACATTGTGATTCCTGTGCTGGAATATGAGAGCCGCTATGTCTCCGCCGACGGGCATACCCGGCTCTATCTGGCATACCAGAGGCGGTATGACCATGTCAGGGCTTTCCTGGAAAAGGATCCGGGAGGATATCTTCTGGGGTTCGCGAGGGAGGCTCAGGACAGGGGCGTGTTCCATGTGGAGGATATGGAAATGCTCTCCCATGGCGAGTATGAGGTGAAGTGGAATCAATTCTGTGAGGATTACTTTGGCAGTGCGCAATAGTTATTAACGGGTAACAATAAGTATTGGATGGAGAGAAAATGAAAATACAGTTAAGTGACAATTTAATTCAGCATTATTTGCAAAATGTTTATTTCATAAACGGACACAGCTATGCAGGAAAGTCCACAATGGTTAAAATGCTGGCTGAGCGGTATGACATGATCCATTGCGGTGAAAATTATCATGATGCATTTCCACGTCATAGGCTCTCACGGTGGAAGCAGCCCGGACTGTGCTACTTTGACACTATGAGCGGCTGGAAGGAATGGCTCAATATGACTCCCGAGGAGCATTGGAGCTGGACGAACCAGGTTTCCGCGGAATGCGTGGAGGTTGAGATCCTGGAGCTGCTCAGGCTGGCGGCGTCAGGGAAGAAGGTCATCGTGGATACCAACATTCCTCCGGATGTGCTGAGGGAGATTTCAGCGTATAACCGTGTTGCCATCCTGCTCTGTGATCCGCCGGATATTTGCGCCACCCGGTTTTTCGACCGGGATGATCCGGAAAAGAAATTTATGCTGGAGCAGATTCAGCGCTGCGATGATCCCGAAGCCACACTGCAGAATTTCAATTCATGGGCATTGTACCACCCTTCGCTGGAGATTGACTGGATGCATACCGGCTTTTTTACTTATACCCGTTCAGATTTTGAAAATGACACACGGGAAGAGGTGCTGTCAGCATTGGCACGTCATTTTGGCTTGGAATAATTTCACTGCATCTTTAGATTCACTGCTTTCTTTCTCTCATTGCTGCAAAAATCGAACATAAAAAGCAATAATCGTTGACATACGTCAATAAAAGCGGTGATATAGTGAGAGGAAGGGAGGGGTGATATGTTTATTGAAGAAAGGCACCAGGCTATTTTAGAGTGGCTGAAACAGAACGGGAGTATCAGTACTTCGGATATACAGGAGAAGTTTGCGGTAAGCTATGAATCGGCGAAACGCGATCTGAGAATATTGGAGGAGAAGGGACTGCTGAAACGGACCCATGGCGGAGCATTGCCGGTGCGTCAGGTGGCTGCGTCCAGACCGGCGGATCAGACGATCAGGGATTACAGGGAGGTTAAGAAAAACTATTTCCTGATCGCGGAGAAGGCAATAGAAATGATTGAGAATAACGATGTGATCTTTTTGTTTCCCGTAACGGTCTGTTATTTTATTGCCCGGAACCTGCCTGACAGATTAAAGGTCAGGGTGGTCACGAACTCCATTATCATTGCGGAGGAGCTGCGGGGCAGGGAAAATGTCTCCGTCATACTGCTGGGCGGGGAAATGGATCAAAAGGGCAATTGCTTTGATGCGATTGCGATAGATATCATAAAGCTGCTGCGGGTGGATAAATGCTTTATCAGTTCGGCGGCAATTTCGGCTGACTTCGGTCTGTCGATTCAAAAGACCTCTGCAATCCCCTTTTTTAATACTGTTATGGACAGCTCCAGGAGAACAATAGGGCTGTTCCCGAAGGAAAAAATAGGATTTGACTCTATTGTAAGCATTAGTCCGGCCGCAAGACTGGATGTACTGATCACAGACTGGGATGTGCTGGAGGAAGAAGCGGATGCATTCAGGGAAGAGGGCATAGAAGTGATCATTGTGGAAAAGGAATCGGAATGAGTCAGATATAGGGAAAAGGACATTTCAATGGAAAAAATTATTGTGGACGGATCCTCCAGGTTGTCGGGGGAGGTCGGCATCAGCGGATCCAAAAACTCATTATCTGCAATCTTACCCGCAGTCTGCTTAAAGGAAAAAGATTCTGTTTTCACAGTCAGGAATGTGCCCTGCCTTTCAGATACGGAATGTATCTGTAATTTGCTGGCTGAAATAGGGTTTGTTGTGGATAAGGATGACGGGCAGAAAAGGATAAGCGTATATGGGCAGATAGAAAAGCTTTCCCTGTCAGAGGAAAATGTGAGGCGAATCAGGGCATCCTGTCTGTTCCTGGGAGCATTGACGGCAGCTTGCGGGGAAGCCAGGGTTCCTTTTTGCGGCGGGGACAGGATTGGCGACCGGCCGCTGGATATTCATATTTCCGTCCTGGAAAAGTTTGGCGTAATGGTTCATGTCAACCAGGGACTGATCGAATGTAAGGCCAGGGAATTTCCTTTGCGTGGGACAACGGTATTTTTGAGATATCCGAGTGTGGGAGCAACGGAAACGGCAATTTTATTGGCGGTAAAGGCAGCGGGAGAGTCTTATATCTATAATGCGGCCTGTGAGCCTGAGATAACAGACATGGCGGTGGCGCTGAACGCAATGGGAGCCAATATCACAGGGGCGGGGACTTCCGTAATACATATAAGAGGGGTAAAAAAGCTGGGCAGTTTAGATCATGAGATTATTCCGGACCGACTGGAATGCGCCACTTATCTTTTGGCCTTTGCTGTTTCGCGCGGGAATGGCAGCGTGAAAAATGTCATACCGGAGCATAACATTGCCCTCATATCCCTTTTAAAGGATACCGGAATCAAGATAAGGCAGCATGACACCTCCATAGAGATTGACGCGTCCGATTGCCATTATTTACCGATAAATGCCGATGCAATGCCTTATCCGGGCATGCCCTCGGACATACAGCCTTTATTGTCAGCGCTGGCGGTGTTATGCAAAGGGTTGTCTACCATAAAGGATACCGTATTTGCGGATAGGTTTCAATATGTAAGCGAATACAAAAAAATGGGTGTTGATATTTTGAGATCCTATAACCATATATATATCTGCGGGCCGCAGCCTGTTCAGGCGGCAACTGTGACGGGCGAAGATATCAGAACGGCGACCAGCCTGGTGTTGGCGGCGCTGTCTGCAACCGGCAGGACTACGATATACGGGTATGAGCACATCAGAAGAGGATATGAGGACTTTGACAAAAAGATGAGTTCCTTGGGAGCCAATATGCTTGTGGTCTTGTGACAAAAAGAGGTCTTGTGACAAAATTTCATCACCGAGAGACAGTATAAAAGCTTCCGGGAAAAAGCCAGATACCTGGGACTTGAAATGTAATGGCATCCTGTCAGAAAGCTGCTGTGTCAGAAAGCTGCCGGAGGCTGTTGAGGTCACGGCAACCGCAGGTTGCCAAAAAGCACGTTCATGTTGGTGGTAAATTGTATTGATATCCTGTATGATAGTAGTTGTTTAGAACCAGGAGAGCCGGACACCGGGGAAACGGAAACGCTTCTGAATCTGATCTGGAACAGTTCCTGATTTCGATGACATGGCAGAGGGATTTGGTGATGAAATTATCGGAAAAAATCGTGGAATTGAGAAAAGCAAACGGAATGACGCAGGAAGAGCTTGCGGCAGTCTGCGGCGTCAGCAGGCAGTCCATATCCAAATGGGAAGCTGATATTGCATTGCCGGAGACGGAGAAGCTGTTGATACTGGGGGAAACCTTCCGGGTATCCATGGATATTTTATTAAAGGATGAATTGGCGTTAAACGCTGTGAAAGACGTTCCTGGCTGCAGCAGCAACGCGATACAAGAAAAGGAGCGGGGATTGTATGAAGGAATCCTGATCAAAGAAAGCGTGGCGGACGACAGTATCATTGACTGCCTTAATATTCACAAGGTGGAATTATGGAATACCGGAGGGAAACCAAGATACTGGACGGCATTATTCTTTACCTGCACCAGGGAAGATTTCCCGGAGCAGATTTCAAAGGTCATGCTGTCAGAGCCCGATACAGGGAATCACTGGTTTGTTGATTTTAAGGCGGATAATGTAAAATATATTGTATTCAAAGATAAAATTTTAAAATACCGGATAGGGAATCAGGCTGAAAAGGAATATGTACGCGGCGAATGCAGGAAATCAGGGATTTCCGATGAACAGATGAACTGGCCGGAATAGGAGGCAGCATGAGAGTATTATTGACATCAGCAGGTTTGGAAACAGAAGAAATCAAAGAGTGCTTTTTGCATATGGCAGGTAAAGATATGTCCCTGGTAAAAGCGCTGTTTATCCCTACGGCGGCAATCGATGCAGGCGCCATAGCGGTTTTACCCAAATGCATGAACGACCTGTTAAAATGCGGGATATCAGATAAGAACATCGATGTGTTTGACTTACATGTCGGAATGGAGACAGAGAAGCTGAAACAATATGACGTGGTGTATTTGTGCGGTGGAAATACATATTATCTGCTGGAAAGAATTCATGCCACTCTGTTTGACAAGGCTTTGGCGGAGTATATTAAGGACAACGGCCTGATAATAGGAGTGAGTGCCGGAAGCCTTATTTTTTCCAATAATCTTGAGAACAATCTGGGGCTGATAGATACAAAGCTGGACGTTCACTGTGAAACGGGGGAAAAAGGGGGGAAGCTGTCATATCCGTTAAAAAAGAATGTACGGCTTACGAATACATGTGCGCTTGTGATACGGGATTTCCCGGATGGCCTGGAAATAATCGGAGAATAGGAAGAGGACGGGGAATAGGAAGAAGGCAGCATGTTTCAGGGATTTAACGAATCTACCATACTATTTTATGAGGCGATCCGCAGGGAAAACAGCAAAAAGACATATCAGGAGAATGAGCATCTGTATCTTGAGGGCGTGAAAGTTCCCCTGGAAGAACTGTACTTTGAACTGTATCGCTATTTCAGCGGCGTTGACGGGGATCTGCCGGGCAATAAAAGGAGGTGTATTTCCTCCGCGTATAACGATGCGCGTTTCTCACGGGGAACACCTGTAAAGGAATATTTTTATATACGGTTTAAATTGGATGGAATCCATAAGAAAAACGCACCGGGCTTCTTTTTTGACGCGTCCCTGGACGGATACAAATACGGGCTTACTATTTATCACCCGGATGCAGGGGGGATGAACAGAATCCGGGATTATATCCTGGATAACAGGTATTTTGCAAAAAGAGTGATTGAGGATTTTGACAAGGCAGGCTTACTGGAGGTCTGCGGGGAAAAATATAAAAGGGCAAATTACCCCGATGAGGATATTGTTCTGCGGGAATGGCTGGAACGCAGAAGAATTTCTTTCACACGGGAAGACAGCCTTGGCGCCGTATTTTATAAGAGAGATATTCTGGATCATATTTTATCCGCGTTTGACAGTGCAAAGGAAATATATTTCATGCTGAAAGAGGCGTTATAGTTCCTGCGTATAAGTATTATCGA
Source organism: uncultured Lachnospiraceae bacterium (assembly GCA_948473115.1). Lineage (GTDB taxonomy): Bacteria > Bacillota > Clostridia > Lachnospirales > Lachnospiraceae > Acetatifactor. The sequence goes on from CAOKWI010000006.1 coordinate 28,716, forward strand.
CATAAGGAACTGTTCGAAAATAACTTGTGAAAAATAATTGATGAACAGTCCCTAAGTATTGTCTGGGGCAGCACTGTGCAAATTTATCAGGGATATGATCCGTTTCTGCATATCCTCAACGGTCTCAATCCTGACCCGGCCGATTTCCTGCTGGATTTTTTCAAGGTCCATATGGGGAAACAGTCCCTGGCACAGGCTGTTGGTTTCAGGGGATGCGCCCATCAGGGCTGTGGCAAGACAATCGCTGTCAAACTGTTCCAGGATTTCCCGCAGTTTCTCTTCGGGAATTGTGGATATCTGTTCAAAGTCAGTGATCCGCAGCGGCTGTACGCGGGGTTCCAATATGTCATTGATGGTGACGCCGTACAGATTGGAAAGCCTCAGCAGAACCTCCAGGTCGGGCATGGTGGTACCTGTTTCCCATTTGGAGACGGCCTGCCTTGATATGTCCAGCCTTTTCGCCAGGTCCTCCTGGGTGTAATGGCTGCTTTTGCGCAGATACTGTAAGTACCTTGCGGTCAGGTTCATATTCATAAAATCACGCTCCCTTATTCCCGCAGGGAATGAATCAAAGTTCATGACACCTGCATCTTCAATCCTATTGTAAGGCATTTGGTGGAAAGAAGAAAGAACCTGTCATGCGCGGAAAAGAAAATGCCGGTTGCATACGCAGGGGAGCATATGTCTTTTTGGTCAAATGTGCAGCAGGGCAGCCATATGCGGGAAGTCGATAAACAGATCATCATAGATACCAGCCTTTACAGAATCGGCGAAGGTATAATCTCCGGTATCTTCTGATTCAAAATTGTAAACAAGGATGCGGTTTTTCTCCGGGTCAACAATCCAATATTCCCTGACGCCTGTAGTGCGGTATTTAAAGAGTTTCGTAAAATAGTCCATACGTCTGCTGCCGGGTGATACGATTTCTATGATCCAGTCCGGCGCTCCGGTACAGCCTTTGTCGTTAAGCTTGCCGGGATCACAGATCACGCTGATGTCCGGCTCCACATAATTTGTATCATCTCCATTCAGGAATACGGCAAAGGGAGCAAAAAAGGACTCGCAGGAACCGCCTTTGGATTTAAGATAGGAGTGTATGGAAGAAAAAAGTTCCCTTGCTATTGCCTGATGCCTGCGGCTGGGAGGCGCCATATAGTATATCTGGCCGTCAATCAGTTCAGCCCTGCTACCCTCCGGCAGACTGTAGATATCATCAACGGTATGGAATTTCTCTTGTGTCAATACTGATGCCATGACAACACTTCCTTTCATGTTATTGTAAGTGGTCTGGCACTGCCTACTGCCCCATTGAACCATGATTTCGCTTTGCTTCATCATGGTTCGCGCACATTCGCCAAATGTCTGCTTTGCAGACGCTTGGCTCATTGTGTCCGCGTACATTATACCACTTCCTGCTGTTTACCATACACTAAAATTATATCAGCGTCAATTAAAATTAGTTGTAAAAAACTGTAACAGGAAACACGTATGTGCTATAATGATTCTGCTGGCGCAGAATTCAAGCCAGTTGGCACTGGCTTGCCATCACTTCGTGATGCATTATATCGGCAAGCCATGGCTTGGAAATCAAATGTCTGCTTCGCAGCCGCTTGATTTCCTGCGTTCATGGTATAATAGGACAGAGAATAAATGAAACATCCTCTTGAGAGACGGGCAAGGAGAATGGGAATGAATTGTGAAATCAAAAGGCTCGATCATCTGACAGCCCATTTTCTGCCGTATGAACATCAGCCCTTTGAGGTGATTGGGCGGTTCATACCAGCATATGATGGCGTGAAATGGTCTTATAAGGAAGTACTGTGCAAAGAAAGCAGGCAGAAAAAATACAAGGATGACGTGATTGACCCGAAGGACTATATTGAAAATGACAGGCAGGCAATCTTTCTTGCTGTCTGTGATAACCTGTGTGTCGGCGCTGTCCGGATCAGCACAGGCTGGTCCGGGGATGCTGTGATTGAGGATTTGGCAGTCGGTATACAGTATCGCCGCCAGGGGCTGGGAAAGAAGCTGATGGACGGCGCCGTCGCGTGGTGCAGGAAACAGCGCTACGAGAGGATTACGCTTGAAACCCAGGACAACAATCTGCAGGCGTGCCGCTTTTATATAAAATACGGCTTTGCGCTGTGCGGCATCAATACGAAGATATACGCGCTGATGCCGGAATACAGGGATGAAACGGCGCTCTATTTTTGTCTGGAAATACCTTTAAGACATTCGGCAGTTCTTTTGTGATCAGAAAGGGGAAAAGGCCACAGACTTTTTTCCTTGGAAACAGCGTGTGGGTTCTGATCTCTTCGGGTCTGGTTTCCTGAGAAGGATTTTGAAAAGCGGAACTGGAGAAATCGAGTGCAAGGCAGGGAGACCGCATTGAAAAAGCCAGGGAAGAAAAACACGCCGGGAAAAAGGCAGAAGAAAAGAAGACAGAGAAAGAAATCCAAAGCTATTCAAAGAGCAATACAGACAACAAACGTACCAGCGTCCATGCAGACAGTATGGAAGAACTGCTTGAAAAAGTATCGGCTGTGGACTGGAATGCTGTCAAATCAGAAAAAAAGTCGGAAAGCGGAGGAAAATTTGATTTTAGTATTTAAAGGAATCCGGGAAACATGGGAAGGGAGAATGGGATGCTCACACCAGCGGAAGCAGAACTGGAACTGAAAAAAGGGGCAGGGTTATGCCCCGGCCCCTGGGAGCAGCACAGTCTGTCAGTTGCCCGTAACGCCGGGCTGATCGCGGAAAAGACGGGCTGCATGGATCGGGGCAGGGCGTACGTGATGGGATTGATGCACGACATTGGCCGGAGGGCCGGCGTAAAGGGGATCCTGCACATTTTTGACGGCTATGATTATATGATGGGGCTTGGACAGGAGGAAATCGCCCGTATCTGCCTGACGCATTCCTTTCCGCTGAGGAATGCGGATACCTTTATCGGAAAATATGACTGCCCCCCCGGGCAGAAGGAGTTTTTAAAGGACTTCCTGGAACATACGGAGTATGACGATTATGATATCCTGATCCAGCTGTGTGATGCCATTTCCCTGCCGGACGGGGCGTGCATCATGGAGAAAAGGCTGGTGGATGTGGCGCTGCGTCGCGGTCTGCCGGACTTCACATTGGACAAATGGAGGGCATTCATGAAGGCAAAGAAGCATTTTGACGAGTTGTGCGGGTGCAATATCTATACCTTCCTGCCCAATGTCCTGGAGAACTCCTCGGTAAACCTGATTTGAAGGGGTATGCCTACTTGCCCCGGTGTTACTGTTTTCTCCGTGAAAAAAAGTAACGCCCCGGTGTCTCTACGGCCTGAAAACCATATACATGCTTTACAGCAAATATGTTGGCTGTTATAATGAAATAAAGGCGCTGCTGAATGTTTTTGGTGTGAATCTGGTGGATATAGACAAGATCAAGGAGTAACCCTGTGGCGGAATGATAATCATGAGCCATAAAATGTAAAGTCTGTGGGAGAGTCCCATGGGGGAAAGGTATGGAAATAACATGAGGAGAACACTGATCGTGGTGGATATGCAGAATGATTTTATCAACGGCTCCCTTGGGACGAAGGAGGCGGAGGCGATTGTGGAAAATGTAAGGAACAAAATCGCACAGTACAGGGATGCTGGAGACGAGATCATTTTTACACGGGACACCCACCAGGAGAATTACCTGGAAACGAATGAAGGCAGGCATCTTCCCGTAAGGCACTGCATTGAGGGAACGGAGGGCTGGAAGATCGCGGAGGGGCTGGAAGTACCCGGGGCTGTCTATATCAACAAGCCAAGCTTCGGTTATGTGGACTGGAAGGACTATCAGCTGGAAGAGGTGGAAATCATTGGTCTCTGCACAGATATCTGCGTGGTTTCCAACGCCCTGATCATAAAGGCGCTCTATCCGGAGATCCAGGTCAGCGTGGATGCGTCCTGCTGTGCGGGGGTAACCCCTGAGAGTCATGAGGCGGCGCTGCTTACCATGAAAATGTGCCAGGTGGCCGTAGTATCAGGGCAGGAAAATTAGATAAAGGCGGTTTGATACAAATGACAAAAAAGCAGCGTGCTTTGGAGATCATTGAAAGATTAAAAGAGGAGTATCCGGATTCAGGCTGTACCCTGGACTATGACCAGGCCTGGAAGCTGCTGGTCAGCGTGCGGCTGGCAGCGCAGTGCACGGATGCCCGGGTGAATGTGGTAGTGGAGGATCTGTACAAGGTCTTTCCGGATGTCGATGCCCTGGCGGAAGCGCCCGTGGAGGAGATTGAGAGAATCGTGCATCCCTGTGGCCTGGGGAACAGCAAGGCGCGGGACATCAGTGCCTGCATGAAAACACTCAGGGATGAATATGGCGGAAGGGTTCCGGAGGACTTTGACAGGCTGCTGGCCCTGCCGGGGGTGGGCAGGAAGAGCGCAAACCTGATCATGGGGGATGTGTTCGGAAAGCCTGCCATTGTGACGGACACCCACTGTATCCGCCTGGTGAACCGTATGGGGCTGGTGGATGGCATCAGGGAGCCTGCGAAGGTGGAAAAGGAGCTCTGGAAGATCATTCCCCCGGAGGAGGGAAACGATTTCTGTCACCGCCTGGTGGATCACGGAAGGGCGGTGTGTACTGCCAGGACCCATCCCTACTGTGACAGATGCTGCTTACAGGATGTCTGTAAAAAGGCGGGTGTGTGACCAATGCCATTTGTATGACTGCTCTTTTGATGCCCTGCCGGGCAGAACTGACAACCCTGAAATTTGCTGCAGTGTCTTTGACTTTCCGGAAATCGGTCATGAATGGGCAGGAGACCACATAAATTGAATTAAAGTTCTTTTCAGGGAGATCTGTTATGGAAATTTATGTGGTAAAGCAGGGTGACACGGTGGACAGGATTGCGGACAGCACCGGGGCCAGTGTGGAACAGATCATTTATGACAATCAGCTGGAGTATCCTTATGGGCTTGCCATCGGGCAGGCTCTTTTAGTGAACGACAATGTGAGGAATGCGGGAAGGGCGGTTTCAGTCAGCGGCTATGCCTATCCGTTTATCAAGGCGGAGGTGCTGGAGCAGACCCTTCCCTATCTGTCGGAGCTTCCTATTTTTTCTTATGGGTTTACCATGGAGGGGGAACTGATCCCGCCGCCTTATGGGGACGACGAGTGGATGATCCGGGCGGCGCTCCGGTTCGGGACACAGCCCGTCCTCACACTGACGCCCTTTGGTCCAGACGGCAATTTCAATAACCGGCTGATACACTCCGTGGTCAACAATGAGGCTTACCGGGACAGCCTGATCCAAAATCTTCTGACCCTTATGGAGGAGAAAGGATACCAGGGGGTGGACATTGATTTCGAATATATCCTGGCGGAGGACAGGGACGCTTTCTCCGCCTTTGTGCGTCAGGTGGCGGAAACCATGCGTGACGCGGGATACCATACCTCCGTGGCACTGGCGCCAAAGACCTCCTCGGACCAGGCGGGGCTTCTGTATGAGGGAAAGGATTACCGGGCGCTGGGAGAGGCGGCGGATCATGTGCTGCTGATGACTTACGAATGGGGCTATACCTACGGGCCGCCCATGGCGGTGGCGCCTGTCAATCAGGTGCGCAGGGTGGTGGAATACGCGCTGACCCAGATCCCCAGGGAGAAGATCGATCTGGGCATCCCGAACTATGGCTATGACTGGCCCCTGCCCTATGAGAGGGGTGTCACGGCAGCCGCTACCGTCAGCAATGTACAGGCGGTGCAGATTGCTGTGGAGCACGGGGCGGAGATCCTGTTTGATCCTGTGGCGCAGAGCCCCTATTTCCGGTATACGGAAGGCGGGACAGAGCACGAGGTATGGTTCGAGGATGTGCGGAGCCTGCAGGAGAAATTCAACCTGATCAAGACCTATGGCCTGCGTGGCTGCGGCTACTGGCAGATCATGCAGTGGTTCAGGGCAAACTGGCTCCTCCTTTACAGCCAGTTTTATATCTTAAAATAAGGGAATACGGGTATTTGCGCTGCTTTTCCCACCCACGCCACTGCGCGATGTTTTCACGCGCCTTTTGCATGCAAAACCTGAGACAGCTGTGCGCGAAACCGGCTTAGAATAGTTTTGGAAATATATTGAAAGAAACTGTCACATTTAGTATAATAAATTTCATACAGAGAGGAAGAAATTGTTCATAACATAGCTTACAAGGAGTTCGCCTGCTTGCAAGGGCGGACTCCGTAAGCTAAGGAACAGCTGTGCTGTGAGTGAAATATAGCTTACAAGGAGTTTGCTTGTTTTCTCACAATACAGGTATTTCGTCAGCAAAAATTGAACATAAGGCAGGAGGAACGGACATGAAATCAATTAAGACAAAGCTTACTTTGTGCATTTTGCTGTGTACTTTTTTATCGTCGGCCATTACGGAGCTGGCGTCCCTTCGCGTTACGAAGGAGGCGACGGAGCAGTATGCGCAGCAGAGCATGGTGATGGAAGCCCAGAACAGGACGATAGAACTGAATGGCTGGATTGCGTGTATAGAACAATCCGTTGACACTCTGAGTGATTATGTTGTAAATGAAATGGATTTTGACGCCTTTTTCCGGGACAAGACGTATGCGGACAAATTTACGGGGCAGATACAGTCGATCCTGGGAGATTTCGCAGTACATACGGATGGTGCAATCACGGCTTACATCCGTTACAATCCGGAGTATTCCAATCCCACTTCGGGATATTTCCTGATGCGCAATTCCCTTGTGGAGGATTTCTATGAGGTGGAACCTACTGACTTTTCCATGTATGAACCCACGGATTATGCACATGTAGGCTGGTACTATCTGCCGGTTGAGAATAAGGCGCCACTCTGGATGTCCCCGTACCTGAATGAGAATGTCAATGTGTACATGATTTCCTATGTGGTGCCGATCTATGCGGAAGACGGCACTTCCATCGGCATTATCGGTATGGACATAGACTTTAACCAGGTCACAAAGATCGTTGACTCCGTGAGCATATACGATACGGGTTATGCGTTCCTGACGGATTCCGACGGGATGATCACGCATCATAAGGATCTGGAACTGGGACAGAAGCTGGGAGACCTGGGCGGCACCACAGGGAATGTGGCGGCAAAGATCGCCGCGGGCGAGGGGGAAAGTACCCTTCTCGAATATACTTACAATAATATCGGGAAGCAGCTGGTATACACCTCGCTGAACAATGGGATGAGATTTGTGCTGACAGCGCCGGACAAGGAGATACGTTCCACCACCAATACGCTGGTGGTAAAGGCGAGCATGGGAGGACTGGGCGCTATCCTCTTTTCGGTAGTCGTGGGCCTGGTAATCAGCTTCCTGATTGCGAAACCCATCACGGCGCTTACCAAGGTGATCGACAAGACCGCAAGGTTTGACTTTACCCCCGCACAGAATAGCAGGCTGCTTAGGCGGTATAAGGATGAAATCGGGCAGATGGCTAACAAGGTACATGAGATGAGAAAGGCGCTGCGCCAGATGGTGGGAGAGATCAAGGGCGCCGAGGATACGCTCCTGTCAAGCGTTGAGAATCTGGATCATATCATGTCGGATAATAATTCCCGTTCCCAGGATAATTCCGCAGCCACACAGGAGATGGCAGCAGGAATTGATATGGCGGCGAAGAATACAAAGCTTATTGCAGACAATATGGAAAATGCAAAGCAGAATGCGGAGAATATCTATACCCTGACAGAGGACGGCAGGGAAAAGTCGAATCAGATACTCGGCAGGGCGGAAGAGATCAGAAAAACGTCTGAGAATTCCAGTAACCAGGCAGTCAGAATGTATGAGGAGATCAAGGAAAAATCCGATAAGGCCATAGAACAGTCCAAGGCTGCGGCTAAGATCAATGAATTGACGGATGCCATCAAGAGCATTTCCAGCCAGACCAGCCTGCTGGCACTCAACGCGAATATCGAGGCGGCAAGGGCCGGAGAGGCAGGCAGGGGCTTTGCGGTGGTTGCCACAGAGATCGGTTCCCTTGCGACCCAGACTTCCCAGGCTGTGGATAATATCAATGATATTGTGGGTGCGGTGAATGCGGCGGTGCGAAGCATGACAGAATGTATGAACACCATGATCCAGTTCCTGGAGACACAGGTTATTTCTGACTATGACGCGTTTAAAAATTCGGGAGAGCAGTACCATGAGGACGCGGTTGCCTATATGGATCTGATGAACCGGATCAAGAGTGCCATAGAAGAACTGGACAGCTATATTGCCAGCATTGCAACCTCTGTGGAGGATATCAATACCACAATGGATCAGTCCACGGAGGGCATCAACGTAATCGCGGAGAAATCCTCGAAGGTAGTCGAGAGCACGATGGAGGGTTATGAGAGGCTGAATGAGAGCAAGCAGTCGGTAAAGGCGCTTGAAGCCATCACCGCGAAGTTCAAACTGGAATAGTGTAGCTATTATAAAATCCCCCGCAGAAAAACTGCGGGGGATTGGTTTTGTAGGAGTTTGTAGGAAACTGCGCCGTCAGGCGCATGCATTCACAAGTTCGCCGGGCGGACTTGCAAGCGTCACGCAGTGACGCTTTTTTATCTTATAGGAAATTACGTCTTGGTCAGGGAAGAATGCGAAGCATTCTTCGAAGTGCCTCGAAGAGACAATTTCTTACCTTATAGGAAATTACGTCTTGGTCAGGGAAGAATGCGAAGCATTCTTCGAAGTGCCTCGAAGAGACAATTTCTTACCTTATAGGAAATTACGTCTTGGTCAGGGAAGAATGCGAAGCATTCTTCGAAGTGCCTCGAAGAGACAATTTCTTACCTTATAGGAAATTACGTCTTGGTCAGGGAAGAATGCGAAGCATTCTTCGAAGTGCCGCAAGCGGCACTTTTTTATCGGTAGATTGCTTCCATGATCTCAGCCGCCATTTTAGGCTTGTTCATGGTATAAATGTGGATATCGTCCACGCCATTTTCCTGTAGGTCGCGGATCTGGCGGATGGCAAAGTCAATGCCTGCTTTGCGCATGTCTTCGGGATTGTCCCCGTGGGCTGCAAAAATATCTGCCAGGGCTTTCGGAATGGTGGAGCCGGAGAGCGTCACCGTAGTGCCGATCTGCTTCGCGGTGGTAATGGGCATGATCCCGGCACAGATGGGAACCGTGATGCCCTTTTTAGCGGCTTTTTCCAGAAAACCGTAGTAGAAATCGTTGTCAAAGAAAAGCTGGCTGATGAAAAACTCCGCACCAGCATCCTGCTTTTTCTTTAAATTGTTAAGATCAGATTCCATGCTGAAGCTTTCAAAATGCTTTTCGGGATAACAGGCGCCCGCCATATGTAAGTCAGTATGCTCCTTCAGGAAACTCATCATATCGCTGGCATGGGCGAAATCCCTCGATGTAAACTGTTCGTCGCTCATGTCCCTGGGGCGGTCACCGCGGAGGGCAAGAATATGTTTTACGTTATTTTTCCTCAATGCATCTGCCACCTGGAGCAGTTCTTCCTTTTTGTTTCCCACACAGGTCATGTGAGCCACCGCATCAATGCCCAGCTGATTCTGGATATAGGAGGCGATCTCCACCGTCCTGCCGGAACGGCTTCCGCCGGCGCCATAGGTAACGCTGATAAAATCGGGTTTTAACAGCGCCATTCTGTCCAGTACTTCAAATGCCTTTTCAAATTCCCCGTCCTTTTTAGGCGGAAAAACTTCAAAGGATATGCTTCTTTTGTTTTCAAACATATCTTTTATCATAATGATCTCCGTTCCAGATGATTTGGCGAATGCCGCCAGGTCTTTGACTTTGCAACAGGAATATGGTAACATGAAACTGTATGAATTTCAAGAGAAAGGCGAGGAATATATATGGAATTGCAGGGATTTCAGGGTACGAAAGAATATGTGGCAAGCGAGGAGCTGATGGCCAGCGTGAACATTGCCATCGCGTTGAAGAAGCCGCTTCTGATCAAGGGCGAGCCGGGCACGGGCAAGACCATGCTGGCGGAGGCGGTGGCAAAGGCTTTGGGGAAGAAGCTGCTGATCTGGAATATTAAATCCACCACCAAGGCCCAGGAGGGATTGTATGTGTACGATACCATCCAGCGTCTCTACGACGGCCAGTTCGGAGAGGAGGGCGTGGACGACATTGCCCGGTATATCAAGCTGGGCAAGCTGGGGGAAGCCTTTGACAGCGAGGAGCAGGTGGTGCTCCTGATTGACGAGATCGACAAGGCGGATCTGGAATTTCCCAATGACCTGTTGTGGGAACTGGATCAGATGGAGTTCTATATCAACGAGACAAAGCGCACGGTGAAAGCGAAGCACCGCCCTATCGTGATCATCACCTCCAATGCGGAGAAGGAGCTGCCTGACGCGTTCCTGCGCCGCTGTATTTTCCATTATATTGATTTCCCGGACGAGACGCTGATGGAGGAGATCGTCAGGGTACATTTCCCCGATGTGGAAGCGAACCTGTTAAAGAATGCCATGGATGTATTTTACAATATCAGGCTGATCCGGGATATCCGCAAGAAGCCCAGCACATCCGAGCTGATCGACTGGATCAACGCGCTGCAGATCGGCGGTATTTCCGCCGACAGGATCAAGGCGGAGCTGCCCTTTGTGGGCACGGTGGTGAAAAAGGACGAGGACCTGGAACTGGTGCGGCAGGAGAAGGGGAATCTGTAGGAGGCAGGATATGTTTACTAAATTCTTCGATACCCTTCGGGCAAAGGGTTTAAGGGTCACCCTGGGTGAGTTCCTGACCCTTCAGGAAGCGTTGGACAAGGGACTGTGCGGAAGCTCGCTGACGCAGTTCTATTATGTGGCGCGGATGATCCTGGTAAAGAGCGAGACGGATTTTGACAAATTTGACATGGCCTTTGACGAGTGCTTCCGTCCCGCCCAGAAGGAGACGGAAGTGGGGAAAGAGATGCTCCGCTGGCTGGACAAGTCCGACATGCTGGAACTGGCCCACGAGGAGGCCCGCGCCCACTTAAACCAGGTGGAGGATATCCAGGTGGACAAGGAGCAGGTGGAGGAAACCTTTAAGCAGAGGCTGCGGGACCAGAATGAGGAGCACAATGGCGGCAGCTTCTGGATCGGTACCATGGGGAAGACCTCCTTCGGCAATATGGGCGGCAATGTGGGCGGCGTCCGGGTAGGCGGACAGACCGGCTACCAGTCCGCCTTTTCCGTGGTGGGGGCAAGGAAATACCGGGATTTCCGGGACGACAGGGTGCTGGACAACCGGCAGTTCCAGCTGGCTTTCCGGAAGCTGCGGCAGTTTTCCAGCAGGCTGGATATCCCTGAGACGGAGCTTGACATAGGCGGTACGGTGGACAAGACCTGCAATAACGGCGGATGTCTCCAGATCGTCATGCAGAAGCCCAGGAAGAACGCGGTGAAGCTGCTGCTTCTGATGGATTCCGGGGGGACAATGATCCCCTTTAGCAGCCTGCTGAACGATCTGTTCCAGGCAGTTCACAAATCCAACCATTATAAGGATGTGAAGACCTATTATTTCCACAATTGTATCTACAGCAAGCTGTACAAGACACCGGAGTGCGAGAACGGCGACTGGATCGACACAGAGTGGATGTTCCGCAACGTGGACAGCGACTACAAGGTGATTATTGTGGGGGATGCTGCCATGGCGCCGGAGGAGCTGTACTCCGACACCGGAAACTACCGGGGGCCAAACGGTGGTCTGTCCGGCTATGAGTGGCTGAAGCTGGTGAAGAAGAAGTATAAAAAGATTGTCTGGCTGAATCCCAAAATGGCTCCGGGCCGGGCTCCCTGGAGAGAAGCAGAGACCGCAGTGAAGGAGCTTTTTCCCATGTATAAACTGACGGTGGACGGCCTGAACCAGGCCATGACGAAACTGATGGTGAATAAGAATTCATAAAGATACATCGCGGTGGGCAGACAGAATATAGAATCAAATATATAAATTGATATATTTTAAAGGGACAACTGTTTCATGAATGTAGATAATGAATTACTAAGAAATTTGGATAAATTGCACACCACCGAGCTGGGCGTGGAACGCATTAAAAGAAATCTTTCCTTAGATATAGGTACAAATGATGTTGTTGATTGGTGCAAAACAAAAATCAATTCTGCCAATGCCACTATTACAAGGAGTGGAAAAAACTGGTATGTAAGCGTAGACAATTGCATGATAACGGTGAATGCATATAGTTATACGATAATCACAGCACATAAGGAAAAGAGATGAAATATTCAACAGTATGCAGATGATACCTTCACAATCATTTATCCGGTTCGCAGTGATGCAGAAGAAGGCCTGATGGAAAATGCGTTGTATATTGCACTGATAGGGAAGAAAACCGCAGGAGCGTTTATGCTGAAACACAGGCCGGAGGAGGGGTATCAGAACGGTAAATGGCTGACTGAGGAGGATTATGAGCATATTTATGTGCTTTATACGCTTGCCGTTCATCCTGATTTCCAGAAGCGCGGTATAGGAACAGAACTGTTAATGTATGCTGAGAGGGTGGCGCGGGAAGAGAAGTGCGTAAGCATCCGGCTTGATGTTGTAAAGGATAATCTCCCTGCGGAGCGGCTTTACCGGAAATGCGGATATCAGCTGACAGGAACAGTGAGTCTGGGATATGAAGCGTATGGCCTTCCGTGGTATAACCTTTACGAAAAAGTGTTGAGCGAATGAACAATGGAAAGGCGGCGTCAGCATATGATTTATTGCCAAACAGAATGGCTTCTTATCAGAGATATGGAAGATGCAGATATATCGGAACTGAGCGGTGAGGCTGAAAATTCCGAGGAGGCAGTCAGGTATTTCAGGAAGCAGGCAGGCCATATCCAAAGCGGGATGTGCACAGGTCTGATCGCTTTCTGTCAGGGACAGATGGCAGGGTATGTGTATCTGTACTATCGCTGTAAATGGGGAGGTCTGGGCAACCAGGGCTTTCCGGGCATTGTGGATTTGTATGTGCCGGAGAAATTCCGCCGGAAGGGAATCGGGGACAGATTGATGGATATAGCGGAGCGGATCGCATTGGACCACGGTGATAAGGTATATCTTGACGTAGGACTGAACAGTACCTTCGGGAGCGCCCACCGGCTGTATGCCAGAAGGGGTTATATCCCTGACGGAAGGGGATGCTATTATGAGGAAAAGGTATGCGGGGTGGATGCACCGTGTATCAATTCCGATGAACTGACCCTGTGCCTTGTCAAAGAGCTTGTAAAGCATCAGGCTCAAAGACAACAGGAAGAGAGAAGTATGAGACAGGGATATCCCTCCAGAGAGGCGGCAGAGAAGATCCTGCAGGAGGCGGAAAGCTGTAATCCAGGCCCCTGGGGGGCGCACAGCCGCTGTGTGGCGGAATGCGCGGAGAAAATAGCCACGGCATGCGGGGACATGGATGTGGAAAAAGCCTGTGTCCTGGGACTGTTACATGACATCGGAAGGAAATTCGGCGCAAGGCACCTGGGACATGTCTATGACGGCTGGAAATATATGGAATGGCTGGGATACCCGGAGGCGGGAAGGATCTGTCTGACCCATTCCTTCGCCTGCCATTCCCTGGAGCTGTATATCGGAAAATTCGATATTCTGCCGGAGCAGGAGGCGGAGGTGCGGGAGACCCTGGAGCGATTGGAATATGATGACTATGACAGACTCATCCAGCTCTGTGATGCCATAGGAACGGCTGAGGGAGTGGCCGCCATGGAAGACAGGATGCAGGATGTCAGGCGCAGATACGGGAATTATCCCGAGGAAAAATGGAAGCGGAATCTTGCACTGCGGGAATATTTTGAGGAACGTATGGGAAGGGATCTTTACAGCCTGCTCGGAGAACAGGAAAGAACCAGACAGGGCACAAGGCCAAAAGGCTGACTGCAATATTGGTGATATTAAAATAAAAAAGATTTCTTTTAGCTGAAAAATGGAGGAGCTCAGGTGAAAGAAAATATATATAAATTATTTGAAAATTGGAATGAAACAATCATATGGTCATGCTTACAGGGAATCATGGGAGAAATTCACACGAATCTGTCTGAGGATGCGGCGGTGGCAATATTGGGAGATTTTGCATTTTATGCAGGAAATCCCAGTGAGGAATTGGTTCAATATCAACCGGAAAGCCGCAAACAGAACTTGATTATTATGGTGCCACAGAATGTCGGCTGGGCAGAATTGATTGAGAAATGCTACAGGAAGAAAGCGAAGAAAGTAACGAGATATGCGATCAAAAAAGAGATGGAGATATTTGATAAGGAGAAATTGCAGCGGGCAGTAGAAGGTCTGCCGCCGGGTTATGTGCTAAGGAGAATAGAAGAGGCAGAATACAATATGTGCAGGGAGAATGGCTGGGCCAATGATTTGGTGTCACAATATCAGGACTATAAAGCTTATAAAGACTCAGGTTTAGGCATAGTTGTTTTAAAGGCTGGAGAATTGGTTGCTGGAGCCTCCTCATATAGTAGATATGATAAGGGTATTGAGATAGAAATTGATACGCGGGAAGACTATCGGAGAAAAGGATTGGCCTATGCGTGCGGCGCAAAGCTTATTTTGGAATGTTTGGAGAAAGGATTATATCCAAGCTGGGATGCACAAAATAAATGGTCAGTAGCGCTGGCAGAAAAGCTGGGATATCATTTTAGTCATGAATATGTGGCGTATGAGGTAATGGTATGACAAGAGTGTATTTCGTGTGACATGAACAGTCGGAGCATGATTGGAAAGAAGGATTGTAGTTATGCAATATGCAAGGAAATTAAGAAAAGGTGACAAGGTAGCAATTGTAAGCTTATCAAGTGGAATGTTAGGTGAAGAATTTTGTAGTCATAATATAGAGATTGGCGTAAAACGGCTAAAAGAATATGGTCTGGAGCCGGTATTTATGCCTCATGCGTTGAAAGGCATTGAATATTTGCGGGCTCATCCGGAAGCAAGGGCGAAAGACTTAAAAGATGCGTTTTTAGATGATTCTATTGCAGGTATTATCTGTGCCATCGGTGGTGATGATACATACAGGCTTTTGCCTTATTTGATGGACGATAAAGAGTTCATAAAAGCGGTAGAGAAGCATCCCAAATTATTCACAGGATTTTCAGATACTACCATTAATCATTTCATGTTTTATAAGCTGGGGTTGTCTACCTATTACGGACCAAACTTTATCTGTGATTTGGGAGAAGTTGCAGATGAAATGCTGCCATATACAAAAAGGGCATTTGAGGGATATTTGGAAGGTAACGAATGCGGTGAAATTGTATCCAGTGACATTTGGTATGAAGAGAGAAAAGATTTTTCAAGAGCTGCAATCGGAACAGATAGAAAAACCCATAAAGAAGAGAGGGGCTTTGAGCTTCTGCAGGGAAGTGAAGTTTTTCAAGGCAGATTGCTTGGCGGATGCCTGGAAAGCCTTTATGATATATTGACAAATAGCACATATGAGGATGAAAAGGAAGTCTGCGAAAGATATGGTCTGTTTCCGGAAAAGGAAGAGTGGATTGGAAAAATCCTTTTTATAGAAACCTGCGAAGAAAAGCCGATTCCTGAATTGTTTGAAAAGGAAGTCGCTTTGCTGAAAGAAAAGGGAGTATTTGATGCGGTAAATGGCGTGTTAGTGGGAAAACCACAGGATGAAGCTTTTTATCAGGAATATAAGGACATTCTGATTAAGGTGATAGATAATGAGGAACTTCCGATTGTCTATAATGTGAATTTTGGACACGCTGTGCCGCGGTGCACATTACAGTATGGTGCTGCTGCAAGGGTAGATATGAAGCAGAAAAAGATTTCCACCCAAATTACTTCCTTCACAGCTCCGTAGTCGCAGTTGGTAACAGTTCAGATCCTCCTTGAAAAAATTCCTTTTTCGTGATACCATGTTTTTGGTTTCAGCGAGATAAATCCAAAATACAGGAAAGGCATGGAAAATAAAATGACAGTATTTGAGGAATTAAAGGCGAGAGGGCTGCTGGCGCAGCTGACTGACGAGGAGGAGATCAAGGAGTTGGTCAACAATGGAAAGGCCGTATTTTATATCGGTTTTGATCCCACCGCGGACAGCCTCCATGTGGGGCATTTCATGGCGCTGTGCCTGATGAAGAGATTGCAGATGGCGGGAAATAAGCCCATTGCCCTGATCGGCGGCGGAACCGCCATGATCGGCGACCCTTCCGGGCGTACCGATATGCGCAATATGATGACCAGAGAGACCATCGACCACAACTGTGAGTGTTTCAGAAAGCAGATGAGCCGCTTTATTGAGTTTGAGGACAGTGCGGACGGGGAGAACCCGACCGCGGACAGTAATTTCTCCAGAGCCATCATGGTGAACAATGCGGACTGGCTCCGCGACCTCAACTATATTGACTTCATCCGGGATATCGGCGCTCATTTTTCCGTGAACCGCATGCTTACCGCAGAGTGCTATAAGCAGCGCATGGAGAAGGGATTGAGTTTCCTGGAATTTAACTATATGATCATGCAGAGCTACGACTTTCTCTGCCTGTATGAGAAATACGGCTGTAATATGCAGTTTGGCGGCGATGACCAGTGGAGCAATATGCTGGGCGGCACGGAGCTGATCCGCAGGAAACTGGGCAAGGATGCTTATGCCATGACCATCACCCTGCTGTTAAATTCCGAGGGAAAGAAGATGGGCAAGACCCAGAAGGGCGCTGTGTGGCTGGATCCTGAAAAGACCTCCCCCTTTGAATTTTATCAATACTGGAGAAATGTGGCGGACGCCGATGTGCTGAAATGCCTGCGCATGCTGACCTTCCTGCCTTTGGAACAGATCGACGAGATGGATCGGTGGGAAGGCAGCCAGCTGAATCAGGCGAAAGAGATCCTTGCCTTTGAACTGACGAAGATGATCCACGGCGAGGAGGAAGCTGCCAGAGCGCAGGAAAGCGCAAGGGCGCTGTTCACAGGCGGAAATGCTGCGGAAATGCCCACCTGCGAACTCCAGGACGGCGATTTCCTGAATGGATCCATCGATATTCTGGGTGTGCTTGCTGCCTCCGGGCTGACTGCATCCCGTTCCGAGGCGAGACGTGCCGTGGAACAGGGCGGCGTCACCGTTGACGGGGAGAAGGTGACTGACATTAAGACTGCCTACGCTCCTGAACGGTTTGCAGGGGAAGGCATGATTGTAAAACGCGGCAAAAAGAATTTCAGACGTATTGTGGTGAAATAAGCATTGTTACGGAATTTGACACCGCTGTATCCGGATTGCTTCCGCCTGCAGCGGTGTTTGCATTTGCGAATGACAATGCTTTCCCGAAGTATTTATGAATGATTTCACGGTTCCTTTCATATACATATAGCAGAATATGTTAGGAGGGGCTCTATATGGACTATGCATCGAATACATACGATCTCTATCGTGATATACAAAAAAGGACCGGGGGAGAAATTTACATAGGCGTACTGGGACCGGTGCGCACCGGAAAATCTACTTTTATCAAGCGCTTTATGGAGGAACTCGTGCTTCCTGAGATGGAGGATGAGCACGCCAGGGGGCGGGCGCAGGACGAACTGCCCCAGAGTGCGGGAGGCAAGACCATTACCACCACAGAGCCCAAGTTCATTCCCAATGAGGCGGCAAAGGTAGTTTTAAGCGGTGACATCCCTGTCTCGGTGCGCCTGATTGACTGTGTGGGGTATATGGTGGAGGGCGCCGCCGGACATATGGAGGAGGACGTGGAACGCATGGTGAAGACCCCCTGGTTTGACTATGAGATTCCCTTCACCCAGGCGGCTGAGATCGGAACGGATAAGGTGATGAACGATCATTCCACCATCGGCATGGTCATCACCACCGACGGCAGCTTCGGGGAACTTCCGAGAAACAATTACCTGGAGGCGGAGGAGAAGACCATACTGGCATTGAAGAAGCTTCGTAAGCCTTTCCTGGTGCTGGTGAACAGCCAGAAGCCCTACTCGGAGGAGGCGAAAAAGGTGGCAGCCGAGATCGGCGAGAAGTATGGCGTATCCACGGTCCCTGTAAACTGCGAGCAGCTGAAAAAAGACGATATCAATATGCTGCTGGAGAAAGTGCTTTATGAATTTCCCATCTCCTCTATTGAGTTTTACATGCCGAAATGGGTAGAGATGCTTGCCAATGACAACCGGATGAAGCAGGATATCATCGAAAGGGTAAAGCTTCTGATGAAGGACTATAACACCATCCGCAACGTCCTTGAGAAACCCATCGATATGGAAAGCCAATACATAAAGCGCTGTAAGACGGATGCGGTAAGACTTTCCGACGGCGTGATCCGGGTGCAGCTGGATGTGGAGGAAGCGTATTACTATGAGATGCTGACCGAAATGGTGGGCGAACCCATTGCGGATGAGTACCAGCTGATCAACAAACTGAAAAACTTCGCAGCCATGAAGCATGAATATGCAAAGGTGCTGGATGCGGTAAATATGGTGCGGATGAAAGGGTATGGCGTGGTGACGCCGGATCGGGATGAGATCGTGCTGGAGAGACCGGAGCTGATCAAGCACGGCAACAAATTCGGCGTGAAGATCAAGGCGTCCAGTCCTTCTATCCACATGATCCGCGCCAACATCGAGACAGAGATCGCTCCCATTGTGGGAACCCAGGAACAGGCGGATGACCTGATCCGGTATATCGATCAGACCGATAAGGAGAACGGCATCTGGGATACCAACATTTTCGGAAAAACGATTGAACAGCTGGTAAATGACGGAATTACTGCAAAAGTGGCGGTAATTGGCGAGGAAAGCCAGATGAAGCTACAGGATACCATGCAGAAGATCGTAAACGACAGCAATGGCGGCATGGTATGCATCATCATCTGATCCCTGCGTGCAGTCAAATACCCTGTAACCCTGCATAGTAGGGAAACGCGTACCCGTATATGGTGATGCAGGCGGAAGAGAGGATCAGCAGGATAAGGAATACACATAAGCCTGTGAGCAGACAGCCGGACAGGGCGCTGTTCACAGGTGTTTTCTTTCGGCTCAACGCGGGAATGCGCCATATCAGCGCACAAAGCACAGATACACTTTTTTCCAGTCCCCTGACACAGTAGTAGCATAGCGGGATCAGGATGGGCATCAGATACCGTCCCTGAGGCTGATAGTCTATGTGAAAGGAATAAATGATGCTTAACACAAAAGGCACCAGCATGCAGAACACCATATTGACATGGAAAAACCTGTTCAGCGCGGTGCGGTCTGAGAAATTGATCCCTTCCGATTCCCGGCCGGGACGCGGCACGGGCAGTATACTTCCCAGGACACCCACAAGAAACAGGAACTTGTAAAAACGGTAGATCCATAACGCGGTGGTGACGACCATGGGGCCGTACATGCAGATGAAGCTGTTCAGGGAAAGAACCAGAAAATCAGAACGGAACAGCATGGAGGGTATGGTATAGCCCATGGATTGGTATGTGATGCGTACATCCGCCTTCATATTCTCATTGCCGTAGAGTTCACTGCAAAGATTTCTGGTGCGAAGCCCCAGGAAATCCCCGTCGTAGAGGATATAGCTCCGGAGGAACCACCAGCCGATGCCCAACAGCACCAGGGCGCTGATCAAAAGTCCCTTCTGCAGAAAAGGCTTCCAGTCCAGACGGGGACGTCCCCCCTGCAGGGACAGGAAATGGGCGGTAAAAAGCAGGATGCAGCTTAAAATAAAGCCGTAGGCATTGTAATAGGACAGCGCACACAGTATGATGCCCAGGGACATGATCAGGCAGGAGCGGTAGCGGAAATGATCCTGCAGGCAGCATGTCAGCCCGTAAAGCATGATGACAATGGACATCATACAGCAGGAGTCGGTGTTTACATAGGTGTGCAGGAAAAGGCTCTGGGGCATGAACATGGCAAGAAAACAGAACAGCCATTGCAGCGCCCGGTTCCGAAACCACCTTCTGCTCAAAAGCAGGAGAAACACAGCCATCACCAGGCCGAAAACAAAATCCACCATGCGGGCCGTGTAAAACAGAACATCCGGATCCTGGACAAAGCAGTTCACCAGCCGCATGGCATAGCCCTGAAACATATAGGGCAGAATAGGCTGGAAGGCATAGGAAAAGCCATATGCAGGTATACGGATGGACTCTTCAAAGCCGTTGGGGAGAGTCCCGTGTTCCAGGATGTACTGAGGAATCAGATACCGGTTAAATTCGTCCGGAGGATCTCCGAAAGGCTGCCGAAACAGGAGTGAGAGCCCCAAAATGATATATACGGCAAAAAAGCAGACGGTGAGGAATGTCTGTAAATGTCTGTTCTGTGAAAGTGAATTTTGTGTTTTTCTTATCCTAAAGTCTATCATAAAGCAAATGTGATCCTTGTATTAGTGTGATACCGCATCTATCGTAATAGTTCAGACAAAACACTGAACTGTCACGATGATGCACACAAAATGAGTTTTCAACTCATTTTGGCGCCCGTAAGTCTTGCAAAATTGCACAGGAGTGTGTCCCCATGGGACACACTGCAATTATTGACTTCGCGGGAGGGGCTGCCTGAACTGTTATCATCTATCATAGCATATTATCTCTCATAAAACAAATAATTTGCTTTTTACTATTTTTTTTTGTATAATGGGGTTGGTTATATATGGCATTTTGTTAAGGAGAGCATTGGCTTGAAAGACGGGACGGAAAAATATCATTCTATAAAGAAGGATATCACGGATGGCATCCGGAAATATCGTAGCCATTTCCTTATAATCGGACTGTTTGTGATGCTGCTGCACAGTGCGAAGTTAAATTCCAATGTGATTGGGATAGATACGGAAGACCTGATGCATCTTGGAAACGATTTTTACGGCGGCTGGCTGACAACAGGGCGTCAGGGGCTTGTGTTCTTGAAATATATTCTGGGTAATTTCTCTTTTAATCCCTATTTTACAGGGATGATGACCTTGATCCTGCTTGCGGTGTCAGTGTCTGCATTCCTGCTTCTGTGGGATCATGTGAGCGGCAGGGGTAGGAAAGGCAGATACGGACTGACAGCCTGGATCCTGGGAGGACTGCTGTGGGTTTCCCATCCCGTTCTTGTGGAACAGCTTTATTTTTCCCTCCAGAGTATGGAGATCTGCCTGTGTTTCGTGTTGACGGCGGGAGCGCTGTATCTTTCCTTTCTCTGGGTGGAAGACAGAAAGCGCAGAGGACATGTCTTTTTGTATATCGCAGTGGTTGTACTGCTGTTCCTTACCTTTTCCAGTTATCAGATTTTTGTTGTGCTCTATATCTTCGGGGTGGCGGCGGTTCTTTTCCTGCAAAGCCTGGCAGCGCTTGAGGAAGGACAGACCCTTTCCGCGAAGGTTTTATGGAAGAAAGCAGGTCTCTATGTGGTCCTGTTCCTGACGGCGTTTCTGATCAATATGGCAGTCACAAAGCTGTTTTTCAGCACCTCGGATTATCTGCGGCAGCAGATCCTGTGGGGGGAGATCGACTTTGTGGACAATGTGCGGAATATTTACCATCATATCAGGCAGGCGCTTACAGGAGCCGGATCCATCTTTTACCACTGGAGTTATGGGGCACTATGTGTCTCTTCCTTTCTGCTGCTTCTGGCCCTGCTGTGGAAGCGCCGGGAACAGAGGAAAGGCAGTCGCCTGATGCTCCTGTTTCTATATCTGGCGCTGATGGCGATGCCCTTTTTAATGACAATCATCATGGGAAGCATTCCTGCTGTGCGGTCACAGCTCATCCTGCCTGTCATGACAGCTTTTCTGGCCTATCTGAATATAGTGCTGCTGTGTCATGCGACAGGGTTAAAGGAGAAGGTCCTGGGGTGTGCAGCGGCGGTACTGGTTCTGGTCTGCGGGGCAGGAAGCCTGGAGCAGGCGCGGATGACGGGGGCGTTGTACTATACGGACCGCTGCCGCTATGAGCAGGATGTGGCTGTGGCCCGGCAGCTGATCAGGGAGCTGGACAGGATAAATTACTGGAAGCTTCCTGTGGCGGTGGTGGGAAAACTGGAATTTGAACCAAATAATGCCTGTGTCCAGGGGGAGATTATCGGCTGTTCTTTCTTTGACTATGATACGGAAGTGGAACCGCAGAATTACTGGAGCACAAGGAGGATTCTGGGCTTCTTCCACACCCTGGGGGCAGACTACGAACAGCTCCACATAGACCGCATGGATGAGGCTCTGGAGTGCAGCACATATATGGCCACGTGGCCGGAATACAACTGCATAGAGATATGGGATGATTTTGTAGTCATCAGATTGAGGGAATCCTAAGGAAATGTGTAGAAATGAATCTAAAGGGATTCGGACAGGAGGTATGGGTATGAACAAAGTTTATGAGAAGCTGTTGTCCTGTTATAACAATGTGAGGGAAAAGACGGATTTCCAGCCGAAAACTGCCATTGTACTGGGTTCGGGGCTGGGCGATTACGCAGAGCAGATCAAAGTGGTTACGGAGATCCCCTACAGTGAGATAGAGGGGTTTCCCGTGTCCACGGTTCCCGGACACGCGGGCAGGTTTATCTTTGGATACATTGAAAAGATCCCGGTGGTGTGCATGAAGGGCAGGGTGCATTTTTATGAGGGCTATCCCATCAGCGATGTGGTGCTTCCCATCCGGCTGATGAAGCTGATGGGGGCTCAGATCCTGTTCCTGACCAACGCGGCAGGCGGGGTGAATCCTTCTTTCCATGCGGGGGACCTGATGCTGATCAGGGATCAGATATCTGTCTTTGCGCCGAATCCCCTGATCGGGGAAAATATGGATGAACTGGGGGTGCGCTTCCCGGATATGAGCACCGTGTATGACAGGGATCTTCAGGATATCATTGTGAAAGCGGCGAAGGACAGCCATATCTTTTTACAGGGAGGGGTCTATGCACAGCTGACAGGGCCTTCCTTCGAATCTCCGGCGGAGATCAGGATGCTTCGCGGGATGGGGGTGGATGCGGTAGGCATGAGTACTGTGGTGGAAGCAATCGCAGCCAATCACATGGGAATGAGGATCTGCGGCATTTCCTGTATCAGCAATCTGGCAGCAGGCATGACAGCCAGCCCCCTGACTCACGAGGAGGTACAGGAAGCGGCGGATCTGGCGGCGCCTGCGTTCAAGAAGCTGGTGACGGAGGCTGTTAAGAGGATGCAGTAAACAGTATTTTGAAGAAATCATTTCGTAGGAACCTACGGGAAGCGAATCATGTGATACACGAAAGAATGAGTACCTGTCAGGAAGGAGTGAAATAGAAAGCAGTATGAGTGAACAGGAGAAGCGGGAACTGATTCAGAAGGCTTTGGAGGCAAGGGGTATGGCATACGCTCCCTACTCCCGCTATCAGGTGGGAGCGGCGCTGCTCACGGAGGACGGCAGCTGCTACCAGGGCGGCAATATTGAGAATGCTTCCTACGGCGCCACGAACTGTGCGGAGCGGACCGCGGTTTTCAAGGCGGTCAGCGACGGGAGGCGCAGGATAAAGGCTCTGGCGGTGACAGGGGGACTGGAGGGGACGGAGCCCTCGGACTACGCGTATCCCTGCGGGATCTGCAGACAGGTGCTGCAGGAATTTGGGGCGGAGGATATGACGCTGATTGTTGCGAAGAGTGTTACAGATTACAGGGAGTTCAGTCTGAAAGAACTGCTTCCTTTCGGATTCGGAGGAGAATCGATCAAATGAATATAAGATTATATAATGCCCGGATACTTACCATGGAAAAGAACAAGCCCGTATTCCGGGGAGAGATCTGGGTCAAAAATGAAAAGATCGCGTATATTGCTTCCCGGGAGGAACTGGCGGGGGAGTGGGCCAGGGATCTGCCCAGGATCGTATGGGATATTGAGATCGACTGTAAGGACAATCTGCTGATGCCGGGCTTCAAGGATGCCCACACCCATTCCGCAATGACGTTCCTGCGCTCTTATGCGGACGATGTGCCCCTGGACAAGTGGCTGAATGAAAAGGTATTTCCCCTGGAGGCAAAGCTTTCCGGCGAGGATATCTACCATCTCACCCGGCTTGCGATCCTGGAATATCTGACTGCCGGCATCACATCCATTTTCGAGATGTACCTCACCCCTGACACCATTGCGGAGGCCTGCATGGATATGGGGATGCGGTGTGTGCTTACAAGCGGCCTGAATAATTTCAGCTCCTCCATCGAGCAGCTGGAGGAGGAGTACTTAAAATGGAATAAGCGGCATTCCCTGATCAGCTACCAGCTGGGGTTCCATGCGGAATATACCTGTTCCAAGGAATTGATCTACAATATCTCAAAGCTGGCCCATGAGTACCGGGCTCCGGTATACACGCATCTCTCCGAAACCGCCAAAGAGGTGGAGGAATGCAAGGCGAGATATGGCATGACGCCAATCATGTTCCTGGATACCATGGGGGTGTTTGAATTTGGCGGCGGCGGATACCACTGTGTCCATGTGACGGACAGCGATATGGAGGTGCTCCGCAGGCGCAGGATGTATGTGGTCACCAATCCCGCCTCCAACCTGAAGCTGGCCAGCGGTATCGCTCCCATCGCGGATTTCGAGCGCAGGAAGATTCCTGTGGCCATCGGTACGGACGGGCCTGCCAGCAATAACTGCCTGGATATGTTCCGAGAAATGTTCCTGGTGGCCGGTCTGAGCAGGGTGAGGGAAGGGGACGCGTCCAGCCCGGACGCCATGAGGGTGCTGCGCATGGCGACAGTCCAGGGGGCAAGAGCCATGCGGCTTTCCAAGGCGGATGTGCTGGCAAAGGGGAAGTATGCCGACATCATCATGATCGACCTGCACCAGCCCAACATGCAGCCCATACATAATATTCCAAAGAACCTGGTGTACAGCGGCAGCAAGTCAAATGTGTGCATGACCATGATCAATGGAAAGATCCTCTATTATAACAGAGAATTCAATGTAGGGGACAGCGTGGAGAACATATATGCCAAATGTGATGAGATTGTGAGGCGTCTGGTCAACGCTTAAGCAATAGACAACAGTAACTATTTACAGTTCTGGAACAAATTGCCGTGAACGGCAATTGAATAGGAGGAAAACATGTTAGAGAAAGTTTTTAAACTGAAAGAAAACAACACCAGTGTGAAAACAGAGATCATTGCCGGACTGACCACCTTTATGACGATGGCTTATATTATCGCGCTGAACCCCAACCTGCTAACCAACTTTGACGGCGGCTCTCCCCTGTGGAACGGTGTGTTCCTTGCCACCTGTCTCGCCTCCACGATCGGTATGCTGTGTATGGCTTTCGGGGCCAACAAGCCTTTCGCCATGGCGCCCGGCATGGGACTGAACAGCTTCTTTGCCATAGTGGTGGCAAATATTGTGAGCATCACAGGCATGACCTACCTGGCATCCTTCCAGGCGGCGCTGTGCATCATCCTGATCGAGGGTCTGGTGTTCGTGATCCTCTCTGTGCTGAATGTGCGTGAGAAAATCGTCGACGCCATCCCGCTGGGCGTCCGGCTGGGCATTGCCCCTGCCATCGGCCTGATGCTGATGAACATTGGTCTGGGCTCCAACGCGGGCGTCTATTCTGAGACAGGAGGCCCGTTCTATGTCATGAGCCACTTTTTCGGCGCACTGACCCCCAGCCTGGCACAGACCAACATGGGCAGCGGATACGGCACCATGGTACTCACTGTTGTGACCATGTTCGTGGGACTTTTCGTGATCATCGTCCTGGCACAGAAGGGTGTCAAGGCGGCCGTGATCCTGGGCATGCTGGCAGCCAGCGTGATCTACTGGGCGGGCGAGGCCATTTTCCTGAAGGTCAATCCTTTTGCCAGCCTGGCTACGGCCTCTTTCCTCCCTCCTTTTAAGGATATGGCGGAAACCACACTGTTTAAGCTGAATTTCAGCGGT
This sequence comes from uncultured Lachnospiraceae bacterium, assembly GCA_948473115.1. Classification (GTDB taxonomy): domain Bacteria; phylum Bacillota; class Clostridia; order Lachnospirales; family Lachnospiraceae; genus Acetatifactor. Next base: position 54,521 of record CAOKWI010000006.1, read on the forward strand.
CTCATGGAGATCGGATGGTTTACCGTGATCACCCTGGTGGTGACATTCTGTATCATCGATATGTTTGATACCATCGGAACCCTGGTGGGAACCGCAAGCCGTGCGGGTATGCTGGACAAGGAGGGCAAGATGCCCCAGATGAAGGAAGCGCTGCTGGCGGATGCGGTAGGCACTGTGGCAGGCTCCCTGACAGGCACTTCCACCGTGACAACCTTCGTGGAGTCCGCATCCGGTGTGGAGGCGGGCGGACGTACCGGCCTCACCTCGCTGACCACAGGCATTCTGTTCCTGGCCTGCATTTTCCTTGCGCCCGTTGCGGCGATCATCCCTGCGGCGGCTACTTCGTCCGCATTGATCTACGTAGGTGTACTCATGGTGACAGGATTAAAGAATGTGAACTTCGGCGATCTCAGCCAGGCGGCGCCGGTGGCCCTGATGCTGATCGCAATGCCCATATCCGGTTCCATCGGACATGCCATCGGTATCGGCCTGATCGTTTATACCGTGATCAAGCTGTTCACCGGCAAGGCAAAGGAAGTTTCCGTGCTGACTTATGTGCTGTCCGCGATCTTCCTGATCAAGTTCTTCCTGGTGGCTTGACCGCGGATCAGACTGCGCCGCCCCTTTCTGCATAGGGGCGGCAATACAGAGACAGAATGGGAGATAGAAGTATTTTATGGGAGATGTAGTACTGATGGTTCTGTTATTCGCAGCCTTTGCGCTTGCGCTTTTCCTTCTGGATGCATACCGCACCAGGAGGGCGGAGAAGAGGTTCATGGAATCCCTCTACGGGGACTGCGGCAGGCTGGCGCAGAAGGAGTATGCGCCGGAGCGTTTCGTCAGGATCGGAAGCTATTTCCTGCGTCATCCTTCCCTGGGGCAGCTGGATGATATCACCTGGAACGACCTGGGGATGGATGATCTTTTTAAAAGAATGAATTACACCTTATCCGCATCCGGGGAGGAGTATCTGTATTATACGCTCCGCACCCCGAAGCAGGAAGAGGAAGAACTGCTGCATCTGGAGGATGTGGTGGGTTTCTTTGCGGAACATCCTGACGAGCGGGTAAAGGTACAGATGCAGATGCATAAGCTGGGGCATACGGGGAAGTTTTCCCTGTATGACTATCTGGACAACCTGGATTATCTGGGGGAGCGATCCAACCGGAAAAGCCTGATCCAGGATCTTTTGTTTCTGCCCTTCCTTGCCCTGCTGTGGGTCAATTTCCCGATAGGGATCCTGGGACTCGTGGCGCTGATGGTCTACAATATCACTACCTATTTCAAGGAAAAGAATGAGATTGACCCATATATCACCAGCTTTTCTTATATCATGCGGCTTCTGGACGTCTGCGGCGAGCTGGAGAAGGTCAGCGCACCGCCCTGCGGGAAGGAATGGGAACGGCTCCGCCTGCACAGGAATGCCATGCAGGCCATGCGGCGCAATTCCTTCTGGGTCATGGATCCGGGAAGGGGACAGGCCAGCGGGAATATTCTGGAAACCGTTCTGGACTATGTCAGGATGGTATTCCATGTGGATCTGATCAAGTTTAACAGGATGTTGAAGCATCTGCGGGATCATGTTGAGGACGTGGATGCGCTCATCGGCGTCGTCGGATTCCTGGAAACAGCCATTGCCACAGGGCTTTTCCGCAGCTCCCTTGAGGAAGGCTGGTGTCTGCCGGTGTTCGGGGAGAACGGACAAGGTCTTTCCATGGAGGCGGGATATCATCCACTGCTTTCCCGGCCTGTGAAAAACGGGATTGACGCGGAGCGCGGCGTACTGCTGACCGGCTCCAACGCTTCCGGGAAATCCACCTTTTTGAAGACGGTGGCGATCAATGCCGTCTTTGCCCAGACCATACACACCTGTACGGCGGACAGCTTTCACAGCGCCCTTTACAGGGTCTATTCCTCCATGGCATTGCGGGACGACCTGGGATCGGGAGAGAGCTATTATATTGTGGAGATCAAGGCTTTAAAGAGGATCCTGGATGCGGCGAAGGAGGGCGGCAGGGTTCTCTGCTTTGTGGACGAGGTGCTGCGGGGAACCAACACTGTGGAGAGGATTGCCGCTTCCACCCAGATATTAAGGAGCCTGCGCGGCTCCAGCATTTTGTGTTTCGCGGCCACCCATGATATTGAACTGACCCGGCTTCTGGAGGGGGAATATGACAATTACCATTTCTCGGAGGAGGTAAGGGACGGGGATGTGATGTTCGATTATAAGCTGCAGGAAGGCAGGGCCACCACCAGGAATGCCATCCGGCTCCTGGAACTGATGGGGTATGACAGGGAAATTATCGAGCAGGCATACCGACAGGCGGAATGCTTTATGGAAACCGGGGAGTGGAATGCTGTCGGGTAATTATTCAGTCCCTATCGTACCAGGCGGCTTTGGGGGTGGGGAGGAAGGGACGGTGCAGGGGAGGCAGGGGTACTTTCTGCGACGGCTCGATAGGCGTTCCGATGAGCCTTATGCACGTCGATGCTCGCCTGAGGGGCTCCCATCGCCGAAGTCTCCTCTCCACATCTCACTCACGCCGCAGAAAGTACCCCTGTCTCCCCTGCGCCTGTATCCTGCAAGTTTAAGGAACTGTCAAGAATTAACTTTGCAGATGACGTAGGATAAATCTTTTTATGCAAGGCGGAGGAATGAGGCGTACTGGGGTACGCCGATTGACAACAACGCGGCATAAGAAGATTTAGGCAAGTCAGATGTAAAGATTAATTCTTTGACAGTTCCTAAATATCTATAGAGCAGGCTCACTCTACATTGCATATTCGTAATAACTATTTAGAGCCAACTTTAAAAATATTGCAACCATACAAGTGGAAATATTCTGAGTTCCTTTGGGTCTTGATTCATATGATATTTTCCAAGAAGAATTATAATGGCTTTTGTCCATGCAGGCACGATTACGTGGCTCTGAATTATTATAAATTGCGGAAAATCAGGCGGCGACGTGCTGTCCTGTCCTAAGCGGACTTTGGGGGGCGCTTTTAGCGGAGGTGAAATCCACTGCCTACGCAGACTATGGCGCGAAGACGCAATTCGCGCCATAGGAACTGTGAAAGTTACTTCTTTCACAGTTCCGTAGTCGTAGTTGGCAGTTAGTTCAGATCCGCGTTGCCCCGTCCGCATAGGACAGGACAGCACGTCGCCGCCGTCCCTTTAGCTAAGACAATACACTCTACACCCGCAGGCCGCCTGGTACGGTAGGGGCTGAGGGGTTGACGGATTATACCTTTGGCGCAGAAATGCAGAACATCACTTGACGGAAAATGTCGGGATTGGTATACTGAAAAATAGGAAAACAGGAAAGTTTCCAAAGGAAAATGAAAAGGAGATGCATTAACATGGTAAGCTTTATTAATTCTTTTTTGATTTATTTGGTACAATTTCTTGTGATTTGTGTGGGCGGCGCGGTTGCCATTACCATCGGTATCACTCTGGCGAAGAAAAAGAATGCCGGAAAGGCTTCTGAAACAGAGGCTGCGGAAGGCACAGGCAAGGCTTAAGGCATGGACGGTCTATATACCACTGTTTTATGGGATTTGGATGATACGCTTCTGGACTTTCCCTATTCCCAGAGGTATGGCCTGGGAAAGTGTTTTCAGACCATGGGAATGGAGATCACGGAGGAGCAGATAACCCGTTATTCCCAGATCAACGACAGCTACTGGAAACGTCTGGAACTTGGGGAGGTTACCAGGGAAGAACTGCGGACAGGCCGCTTTACCGCACTTTTCCGTGAGTATGGGATCAGCGGCGTTGATGTGGACGCTTTTCACAGGGAGTATGAGGAAGCCTTGGGAAGCGTGTTCAGGTTTCGGGATGACGGACTGTCCGTCGTCCGGTCATTACAGGGAATATGCAGGCAGTATGTGATCACCAACGGTGTTTCCGCCGTGGCGCGCAGTAAATTCAGGATATCGGGGTTGGAGACGGTCATGGACGGAATCTTTATTTCCGAGGAGGTGGGTGCTCCAAAGCCCCAGCGGGAATTTTTCCGGTATTGTCTGGAGCGGATCCGGGAGAAGGATAAGTCAAGAATACTGATTGTGGGAGATTCCCTTACCAGCGATATAAAGGGTGGCATACAGATGGGGATTCCCACCTGCTGGTATCATTATGACGACAGGATAAACGGTACACCGTGGAAACCCGATTATGAGATTACTGATCTGCATATGGTATGTGAGATCGTGGTTTCGTTATAGAGCCTGATTACTCAGGAATGAATGCAATGCTGTATCGGGCTTGAAACAGGGCGGTTGTCCATGGATTCTGGGGGTTTTGAAATATGGCGAAATCAGCTGGGCAAAAGTTAAAACTCTTGTATATCATAAAATTGCTGTCGGAGACCACGGATGAGAAGCATCCCGCCAGCACTGCCGATATCATTGCCTATCTGGACGCCAACGGGATCCATTCAGAGCGGAAGAGCATCTATGACGATGTCGAAAAGCTGTGCGAATTTGGCTATGATATCATACAGGTACACAGCAGGCTGGGCGGCGGCTATTATATGGCCGGCAGGGAATTTGAACTGGCGGAGCTGAAGCTGCTGGTGGATGCGGTGCAGGCTTCCCGGTTTATCACCACCCGGAAATCCAGGAGCCTGATCAAAAAGCTGGAGCAGATGGCGGGAAAGCATGATGCCGGCAAGCTGCAAAGGCAGGTGTTTGTGGCTGGCAGGATCAAGACGGAAAATGAGAGTATTTACTACAATGTGGACAGTATACACAGGGCCATCCAGGAAAACAGGCAGATCCGTTTCCAGTATCTGGACTGGAATCTCAGGAAGCAGCTGGTTCCCAGGGTCAATGCGGAACGCACGGTGAGTCCCTGGGCGCTGATCTGGCGGGAGGAAAATTACTATCTGGCGGCTTATGACAGCGGGGACGGCGTCATGAAGCATTTCCGTGTGGATAAGATGGGAAAGACGACTGTGCTGGAGCAGAAGCGGGAAGGCATGGAGCAGTTCGCCAAGGTGGATCCCGCAGCGTACACGAACCAGACCTTTGGCATGTACAGCGGGGATGAGGAAAGCGTGACACTGCAATTCCCGAACAGGTTGGCAGGAGTGGTGCTGGACCGGTTTGGCAGAGAGGCCGATATCCGTCCCATGACAGACCGTATTTTCCGCGTCAGGGTGAAGGTGGCGGTCAGCGGACAGTTTTTCGGGTGGCTGGCAGGGATCGGCCGGGAGGCGGTGGTGATCAGTCCGGCTTCCGTGAAAGAGCAGTACCGCAAATGGCTGACGGACATTGTGGAAACGATGAAGATTACAGACGGGTTAAGAAACTGTTAAAAAAGAAAACATAGAAGAAATCATAAAGAAGAAACATAAAGAAAAAATCAATGGGAAAGGTATCTAAAAATCAGATGCCTTTTTTGTTTATTTTTTAGGAAGATGCCGAATTGACAATCAAGTAAAATTTTCTTATACTGTTAATTAATGGGCACAATATATGGGAAATAATCAGGGAAAAGCCCAAAATATTGCGCTTTTTAGGAAGGGAATGAAATAAATGAGCAGTAATTTCAAGCAGGAAGTAACGGAAAATGTGGATTATGGCACGGAGTTTCAGCCGGCCAGGACGATTTATGTGATCAAGAAGGACGGGAGCACGGAGGCCTTTAATGTCCAGAAGGTGATCAGCGCGGTTGGAAAGAGCGCATACAGGGCTCTGACGAAGTTTACCGAGGAGGAAGAGCGCCATATCTGCCAGTATGTCATCGATAAGGTGAATGAGATGGAGGTGGACCAGATCCCCATTCCCGTGATGCATAATATCGTGGAGAGCGCCCTGGAGCAGGTAAAGCCCATTGTGGCCAAGAGTTACAGGGATTACCGCAATTATAAGCAGGATTTTGTCCGTATGCTTGACGACGTTTACAAAAAGAGCCAGTCCATCATGTATATCGGGGACAAGGAGAATGCCAATACGGATTCCGCACTGGTGGCTACCAAGAGGAGCCTGATCTTCAATCAGCTGAATAAGGAGCTGTACCAGAAGTTCTTCCTGACCACCGAGGAAATCCAGGCATGCAGGGACGGCTATATCTATATCCATGATATGTCCGCCAGAAGGGACACCATGAACTGCTGTCTCTTTGATGTGCAGAATGTGCTGAGCGGCGGGTTTGAGATGGGGAATGTTTGGTATAACGAGCCCAAGTCCCTGGACGTGGCCTTTGACGTGATCGGCGATATTGTGCTCAGCGCGGCCAGCCAGCAGTACGGCGGTTTTACCGTGCCCAGCGTGGATCTGATCCTGGAGCCCTACGCGGAGAAGTCCTATCAGAAGTATGTGGAAAAATATAACCGCCTTGGCATTGAAAGCAAAAGGGCGGAGCAGGAAGCTTATGAGGATGTGGTCAGGGAGTACGAGCAGGGCTTCCAGGGCTGGGAATACAAATTCAATACCGTGGGAAGCAGCCGGGGAGACTACCCCTTTATCACAGTGACGGCGGGCACCGGCACAGGGAGGTTTGCAAAGCTTGCCACCATCACCATGCTGAATGTCAGGAGAAAGGGACAGGGCAAGGAGGGCTGCAAGAAGCCCGTGCTGTTCCCCAAGATCGTGTTCCTCTACGACGAGAATCTCCATGGACCCGGAAAGCCCTTGGAGGACGTATTTGAGGCCGGCGTGGAGTGCTCCACAAAGACCATGTACCCCGACTGGCTGAGCCTGACGGGAAAAGGGTATGTGGCAAGTATCTATAAAAAGTACGGAAGGATCATTTCCCCCATGGGATGCAGGGCGTTTCTCTCTCCCTGGTATGAGAGGGGCGGGATGCATCCTGCGGACGATCAGGACAAGCCTGTGTTTGTGGGCCGCTTTAACATCGGCGCAGTGTCCCTGCATCTGCCCATGATCCTTGCAAAGGCGAGAAAGGAGAGCAGGGATTTCTATGAGGTGCTGGATTACTATCTGAACCTGATCCGCCAGCTTCATATCCGTACCTACGCATATCTCGGTGAGATGAGGGCTTCCACGAATCCGCTGGCATATTGTGAGGGCGGTTTCCTGGGCGGAAAGCTGGGGCTCCATGACAAGATCAAGCCGCTCCTAAAGTCTGCCACCGCAAGCTTCGGCATTACGGCGCTGAATGAGCTGCAGGAGCTTTACAACGGGAAGTCCCTGGTGGAGGACGGGGCGTTTGCACTGGAGGTGATGGAATATATCAATGCCAGGGTGAATGAATTTAAAGAGGCGGACGGAAATCTTTACGCCATTTACGGCACTCCCGCGGAGAATCTCTGCGGCGTGCAGGTGACCCAGTTCCGGAATAAATATGGTATTGTGGAGGGGGTTTCGGACAGACAGTATGTGAGCAACAGCTTCCACTGTCATGTGAGCGAGGATATCACCCCCATCGAGAAACAGGACAAGGAAAACCGCTTCTGGGATCTCTGCAACGGCGGCAAGATCCAGTATGTGAAATATCCTATCGACTATAATGTCACGGCGGTGAAGACGCTGATCCACAGGGCAATGGATATGGGCTTTTATGAGGGCGTCAACCTTTCGCTGGCCTACTGCGACGACTGCGGGCATCAGGAACTGGAGATGGATGTGTGTCCTAAGTGCGGCAGCCGCAATCTGACCAAGATCGACCGTATGAACGGTTATCTGTCCTACTCCCGGGTACACGGGGACACCAGATTGAACGATGCCAAGATGGCAGAAATCGCAGAAAGGAAATCAATGTGACGGAATGAGATATCATAACATAACAAAGGATGATATGCTGAACGGTGATGGTCTCCGCGTGGTCCTGTGGGTAGCCGGCTGTAATCATTGCTGTAAGGAATGTCATAATCCCATCACCTGGGATCCCAACGGGGGGCTGCTGTTTGATGATGCCGCCAAAGCGGAGATCTTTGAACAGCTTGATAAGGATTATATTTCCGGCATCACTTTCTCGGGCGGAGATCCGCTGCATCCTGCCAATGGGATGGAGGTCAGGGAATTTATGGCACAGGTCAAGGGGAAATATCCTCAGAAGACGATCTGGCTCTATACAGGCGATGTGTGGGAAAATATATGTGGTTACTCCCTGGTGAAGTATGTGGATGTGGTGGTGGACGGGGAATTCATGGCGGACAAGAAGGATGGAAAGCTGCTCTGGAAGGGCAGCTCCAACCAGCGGGTCATTGACGTGCAAAGAACCCTGGCCCAGGAGGATATCAGGATACCCGTGCTGTACTGCGGTGACTACGCGGAGGAGTACAGGGTCACTGAGAAACCGGGGAATGCATGCGGCTGCAGCAGCTGACTTTTATGAAGGGGGCAGGTACGACAGATGAGAAGAGTGGCGCAATTTTTCAAGGTAAGTGAAGAACTGTTCTTGCAGGCGGTAACAGAGGGTTTCCCGCAGTATGCGCAGGAGGAGGCCCGACAGATGTATGAGACCCTGAAACTGCCTGAAAGAGCCACAAAGGGCAGTGCGGGATACGATTTTTTCGCGCCCTTTTCCTTTGAACTGCCGCCCGCAGCCACCATTAAGATCCCTACGGGCATCCGGGTGAAGATGGAAGAGGACTGGGTGTTGAAGCTCTATCCCAGGAGCGGGCTTGGTTTTAAGTACAGATTACAGATGAATAATACGGTGGGCATTATCGACAGCGATTATTTCTATTCTGACAATGAGGGACATATCTTTGTGAAACTGACCAACGACTCCAACGAGGGAAAGATCCTGACCGTGGAGCAGGGAACCGGGATTGTCCAGGGCATCTTCCTGGAGTACGGCATCACGGTGGATGACAGGGCGGAGGGAATCCGCAACGGCGGCTTTGGAAGCACCACAAAATAATGGAAATAAAAAACAGGAAAATAAGTATACAGGATAAAAACTTCTCTTTGGGAAATAATGAAAAGAAAGATGATTTTCAAATTATTTCCGGAAGGGGAGTTTTATTTTGAGCGAAGAAAAGAAAAGTAAAATCAGCGGTTCCCTGGCGCAGGATATGGAATATCTGAACCATGCGCTGGGAGCCGGACGCAATTTTGATATGATATACAGGGTCATCCATGTGGGCGGAAAGGAAGCCTGTATGTACCTGGTGGACGGCTTCTGCAAGGACGACCTGGTGCAGAAACTGCTGCAATACCTCATGGATGTGACGCCGGACAAGATGCCCCAGGACATGCACGGGATCTCCAAGCAGTTCGTCCCCTATGTGGAGGTGGAGGTGGACGATGGATTTGACACCATCATACATTCCCTGTTGTCGGGTATGTTTATCCTGCTGATAGACGGCTTCAACAAGGCTCTGCTGATCGATTCCCGCACCTACCCCGCCAGGGGAGTGGAGGAGCCGGAGAAGGACAAGGTGCTGCGTGGCTCCAAGGACGGCTTTGTGGAGACTGTGGTATTCAATACCGCCCTGATCCGCCGCAGGATCCGCAGTACGGATCTCTGCATGGAAATGCTGACCGCGGGGGAAAGCTCCCGCACGGACATTGTGCTCTGCTATATGGATCAGAGGGTGGATCACCGGTTCCTGGATGCGGTGAGGCGCAAGATCAATGAGATCAGGGTGGATGCCCTGACCATGAACCAGGAGTCCCTGGCGGAGTGCCTTTACCAGAAAAAATGGTATAATCCCTTTCCGAAATTCAAGTATACGGAGAGGCCGGACGCGGCGGCGGCCCAGGTATTGGAAGGGAATATTGTGATCCTGGTGGATAATTCCCCCTCCGCCATGATTCTGCCCACCACGATCTTTGATGTGGTGGAGGAGGCGGACGATTACTATTTTCCGCCCATTACAGGAACGTACCTGCGGATCACAAGGCTGCTGATTTCCATTCTGACCTATATCCTGACGCCTACCTTTCTGCTGCTGGTCAATCACAGCCAGTGGGTGCCGGAAAGCTTTTCCTTTATTCTGCTGAAGGAGGAACCCAATATTCCGCTGATCTGGCAGTTCTTGATCCTGGAGCTTGCAATAGACGGATTGAAGCTGGCGGCGGTGAACACGCCCAATATGCTGAGTACGCCGCTGAGTGTGCTGGCGGCGCTGGTGCTGGGGGAGTTCTCGGTGAACAGTGGCTGGTTTTCCGCCGAGGTCATGCTGTATATGGCTTTTGTGGCAGTGGCAAATTATACCCAGCAGAATTATGAACTGGGCTATGCGCTGAAATTTATGAGGATCATCAATCTGCTGCTGACCCAGTGGTTTGGTCTTTGGGGATATATCGGGGGGATCCTGCTGACGGTTCTTTCCATTGCATGTAACAGGACGGTGGCAAGGACAAGTTATATTTATCCGCTGATTCCCTTTAACTGGAAGGATTTAAAAAATCGTGTGATCCGGCGCAGGCTGCCGGAATCCCTTTCGCCCTCATTGAAAAAGTAGGGGAGAGGTGCTATACTAAACCGTGGGACATATCAGACTGTCCTGCGGTTTTTTGGCGAAGGGGGACGGCTGTGCTGCGAGTGTTACAAAGGAGAATAGGATAAGGTTATGTATCGGTTTGCGATCTGTGACGACAGCAGGGAAGACATTGATTATATAGAGAAGCTGGTTCGGGAATGGAACAGGGAGGCGGGGTATCAGATCCGGATAGACAGGTTTCCTTCCGGGGAGGCATTTTGGTTTGCCTATGAGGATGATCCGGAGACGGATGTGCTGTTTCTGGATATCGAGATGAAGGATTTGAGCGGTATCGACCTGGCGCAGAAGCTCAGGGAGGCGGGTTCCCGGATGCAGATCGTCTTTGTGACGGGGTATATGGAATACATTGCCCAGGGGTATGACGTGGAGGCACTGCATTATCTGCTGAAGCCGGTGACGGAGGAAAAGCTTTTCGGGGTGCTGGATCGTGCCATGGAGCGGCTGAAAAACCGGGAGAGGGAACTGACGGTCACCATGCCGGAGGGCATTGTCAGGATCCCTTTGGCAGAGATACGGTATCTGGAAGTGATGGGGAATTATGTTACCATTCATGGCAGGGAAGACTACAGCGTGAAGCGCACGCTGAGTCAGCTGGAGGAGATGCTGGACGAGCGGTTTTACCGCATACATCGATCCTATATTGTCAATCTGCAGCTGGTGAAAAAGTGTATGCGCACAGAGGTGATTTTGAAGGATGATACGGTGCTGCCTCTTTCCAGACGGCATTACGAAGGGTTGAACCGTGCCATGATCCTGTATTTTTAGGATAATGCAGGTGAAAGCAGCACTGCTGCATAATGCTTGTGAGGAGCTTCATTGTCAGGGGAAATGGCAACAGTTTGTGGAGGCAGGGTATGTCGTTTCTGGAGAAAATGATTGATAAAAGAATAGCGGAGTATCAGAGTGACCTTCTGGCGGTGCATTATGCAGAGGTTGAGAATATGTACCAGCAGACCAGGGGATGGAGGCATGATTACCGCAATCACATCCAGGTCTTAAAGGCTTATGCGGAGCAGGGTGACCTGGAGGCGTTGAACCGGTATCTGAAAGAGCTTGCCATAGATCTGAACACGGTGGACACGGTACTGAAGACGGGGAACAGGATGACGGACGTGATCCTGAACAGCAAGATATCCCTTGCCAGGTCAAAGGATATTACGGTGAAGGCGGATGCCCATGTACCGGTGGCGCTGACCACGACGGAGATCGACCTTTGTATCATCCTGGGGAACCTCTTTGACAATGCCATAGAAGCCTGTATGCAGCTGCCCAAAGAGGAGAGACTGATACGGGTCTATATGGATATGAAGAATACGCAGCTCTATATGTCCTTCACCAATACCACCGCCTTGAAGAAACAGGAAAAGGTGGGAAGACGTTTCCTCACCACAAAGGGGGCAGGACATGGTTACGGGCTGGTCCGGATCGATACCATTGTGGACCGTTATCAGGGGTATCTCAGCCGAAACAGCGAGGACGGCGCGTTTACAACGGAGATCCTCCTGCCCCAATAAATACCCTTTATCACCCAGGATATGTATTTCGTCACCGGAATCGCGTATCCTTTTTTCGTTGTGGTATGCTCTAAGCAGTTCAGTTAATCCTGTTTTCGCTCATAAAGAACTGTTAAGAAATAACTTTGCATTTGCGGTCCCAGACGAGTCAATTGTGAAGATTCGTTTCCCAACAGTTTCTAAAAGGGACAGTGGAGTTACAGTTTCCCGACTGAACTGACTGTGACGGTGATGCTGTCCTTTTGTAATGGAAAATCTAAGGAAAAGGAACTGGCGAAGTGATAGACATTCAGAAAAGAGAAAATGACCGCAGGCCTGTATACGGGGTGTTCAGCAATATACTGTATATGGTACGTCATGCCCTTGAAGTGCCCCAGGTGTTGTGGATGCTGGCGGTCCAGGTGGCAGCGGACGTGATGATCAGCGTGACTACGCTGTATATGGCTCCTGCTTTCCTGGGCAGGATCGAGTCACATGCTTCCCTGAGGGAACTGGTTGCCGTCATAGCCGGTTTTTCTTTGGCGCTGGTTTTCCTAAACGCGGTGTCGGCCTATTGCAGGATCAACAGGGATACCGCCAGGATAGAGGTGCGGTGCAATATCCTGCGGGAGATCGACAGAAAAAAGGGGACATGTTCCTATTCCCTGCTTTATGACCAGGCATTTCAGGACAAAGGATTAAGCGCCAAGTATGCGGTAAATAACAATGCGGCGCCGGCGGAGAAGATATGGCAGACGCTGCATCAGCTTCTGAAAAATATCATCTGCTTCGGTATTTATCTGTCCCTGATGGCCAATGTGAAGCCGATGCTGATCGCAGTGACCATAGGGATCACGGCGGCGGATTTCATGGTGGCGCGCCGCTTTGACAGGTGGGATTATGGACATCAGGAGGAAAGTGTCAGGATCATGCGGAGGGACCGCTATTTTTATAACAGCGCCAAGGATCCCCGTCTGGCCAAGGATATCCGGATCTTCGGGATGCAGGAATGGCTCTGGGATATCAAGGAGGATGTGGGCAGGCTGCGGCGGAATTTTCTGCGCCGCGGAGGCAGGAATACCCTGCTGAAAAACGGTCTGGAAACCCTTCTGGATCTTTTGCGGAACGGGATCATATATGCCTACCTTCTGACAGTCACTTTGCAGGGGGGATTGTCCGCTGCACAGTTTCTTCTGTATTTTACGGCGGCAACGGGGTTTACCGGTCAGCTGATCGGGATTTTGTCCGGCATGACGGAACTGAACCGGCAAAGCATGGAACTCTCCAATGTCCGGGAATTTTGTGAGACGGAAGAGCCTTTTTTGCTGGAAGGGGGCAGGGAACTTTCCCTGGGGAAGGGTAAAACCTGTGAATTTGAACTGCGGGATGTGACCTTTCGGTATCCCAATGCAGAACAGCCGGTGCTGGAGCATTTCAGCCTGCGGGTCAGCGCGGGGGAAAAGCTGGCGGTGGTGGGACTGAACGGAGCCGGAAAGACCACACTGATCAAGCTGCTGTGCGGTTTCCTGGATCCGGATTCCGGGCAGGTGCTCTTAAACGGTGTGGATATCAGGGAGTATAACAGACAGGATTACTATAAGCTTTTCGGCGCCGTGTTCCAGGAGTTTTCCATTCTTGCGGCGACCATTGCGGAAAATGTGGCCCAGTCCGACACGCCGGATATGGAGCGGGTGAAAAGCTGTGCGGAACAGGCGGGCATCAGGGAGCGGATCGAAAGATTTCCCGGGCAGTATGAAACAAAACTGGGAAAGTCGCTGTATCCCGAGGAGGCAGTGGAACTGTCGGGCGGAGAAACCCAGCGGCTGATGCTGGCGAGGATGCTGTATAAGGATGCGCCGGTGATGGTGCTGGATGAGCCCACGGCGGCGCTGGATGCCCTGGCGGAGCGGGATATTTACGAGAGGTACAACGGACTGGCCCGGGGGAAGACGGCAATCTATATTTCCCACAGACTGGCCAGCACACGGTTCTGTGACAGGGTGATCCTGCTTGGGGAGGGAAGGATCCTGGAGGAGGGAACCCACGGGGAACTGATGGAACGGGGCGGAAAATACGCCGAGTTGTTTGAGATACAGAGCAAATACTATGCGGATACCAAACAGTAAAGGCGGACTGACCTGGACTGCAGGCGGGGCAGCGGCATAGAGATAAGCGTGGGCAATGCCCCGGCGGATACGCTGTATGTATAGCGGGGAATTGGCATGGAGATAAGCGTGGGCAATGCCCCGGCGGATACACTGTATGTATAGCGGGACAGCGGCATGGAGGTAAATGTGGGAAATAGACATGATACGGAAACAAGCAGGGAACAGGGTAAGGTTTCGAGGAGGGAAGCGCTCCGGCTGTATCTGCGCATCTTGAGGCTGGTCTGGAAACATTATCCCGGCTCTCTTTTCGGTGAAGGGCTCTATTATATGGTGCAGGCGCTGTCGCCCTATGTACCGCTGTACTTTTCCGCCCGCTTCCTGGATGAACTGGCAGGGCAGCGGAGACAGGAGGAACTGATAAAATGGGTGATTCTGCTATTGGCCTTGTCGGCCGTGACGACCCTGGCCACTCATTTCCTGGGCAGTTGGGAGAAGCTGGGAAGGATCAGCGTCTATTGGGAGCATCAGAGTGATTTTTACAGTAAAAAGCTTCTGGAAGCGGATTTCGAGAAGGCGAGTGATCCGGCTGTATTGGACAGATTGTCCCAGATCGAACAGCATCAGCAGTTTATGGGGTATGGCATGAACCAGTTTATGATACATCTGGAACAGCTTTGGAGATCCTTCTTTCAGATAGCCGGAGGCGTCCTGCTTTCCTGTTCCCTGTTTACCCTTCCCCTGGGGGAGAAGTATCAGGGAAATGAAACGCTGCAGGCAATGCTTTGGTGTATTCTGCTGCTGATCCTTGTGTCTGTATTCCTGCCTGCGCTGTTTGGCAGGATGGAGGGAAGGGATGCGACGGCATATGTCAGGGCCGGGGCGAAGAGCAACAAGCTGTTTGAGTTCTATGGCATGGATCTGTTCAGCGACAGGCGCAATGCGCTGGACGTCAGGACATACCGGCAGGATCTTTTTGGGGACAAGGTGCTGCGGGAGGATAACCAGAGGGCAGTCAATGATGTCAGGTCCTTTATCGCAAAGAGGAATATCAGCCTGTGCAGGATGGGGGAAGAAGCCTCCGCCTATGTGATGATGGGATTCATTTATCTCTATGTCTGCCTGAAAGCCTGGTTCGGCGCTTTCGGCGTGGGCAGCGTGACCCGGTATGTGGGAGCGGTCAATTCGGTGGCCAAGGGTATGTCCATTCTGACCAAGACCCTGGCCCAGGCCAGGACCAATGCCCCTTTCCTGGGAGATATCCTGGATTTTATGGATATCCCCAATGAAATGTACCAGGGATCCCTGACGGTGGAGAAGCGGAGGGACAGGAATTATGAGGTGGAGTTCCGGGACGTCAGCTTCCGGTATCCCAACGCTTCGGAGTATGCCCTGCGTCATGTGAACCTGAAATTCAGGGTGGGAGAGAGGCTGGCGGTGGTGGGGGAAAATGGTTCCGGCAAGACCACCTTCATCAAACTGCTGTGCAGGCTCTATGATCCCACAGAGGGACAGATCCTGCTGAATGGCATAGATATCCGGAAATATGATTACCGTGAATATCTGTCCATTTTCTCCGTGGTGTTCCAGGATTTCCGGCTGCTCTCGCTGTCCCTGGGGCAGAATGTGGCGGCCAGTGTTTCCTATGATGCCGCCCGTGTGCGGGAATGTCTGGAAAAGGCGGGCATGGGAGAGTGGTTAAGGAACCATCCGGAGGGGCTGGCCACACAGCTTTACAAAGACCTGGCCACAGGGGAAGGGGTTGACATATCCGGGGGCGAGGAGCAGAAGATCGCCCTTGCCCGGAGCATGTACCGGAACGCCCCCTTTATCATACTGGATGAGCCCACGGCTGCGCTGGATCCGTTGTCGGAGTATGAGGTCTATACCCATTTCAATGATATTGTGGCGGACTGCACCGCTATTTACATCAGCCACCGCCTGTCCTCCTGCCGGTTCTGCGACGAGATCGCCGTATTCCACCGGGGAAGTGTGATCGAGCAGGGCAGCCATGAAGCCCTGTTGGGGAAGGGCGGGAAATACAGCCAGTTATGGCATGCGCAGGCACAGTATTACAAATGAAAAGCGCCTCATGGAGGCGCTTTTCTGCAGGCTACCGTGATCATGGTAATATAATCCCCGCGGTCAGCCAGAACCATTTCATTGAGCCCTTCTTCATAGGCATATCCGAATAATTCAAGCTGATTTTCCTGCACGTAAGCGCAGATGGTCTTGTAAATTTCTGCCAGGTTTTCCCAGCCACCGACACAGAAGATCCTCAAAAATGTCCCGGCAGGCCGCACTTCATCGCAGGTTTCCTGATCCGGCCGGCCATAAGCAAAGAAGCGGTCATAAGCCTGATAATTTCCGTTTAAGATATTTTCCGTCATAATCCGGCTTCCAAAATTGTCATGAAGGCCGAAGATGGATTTCAGTCGAAGGGAAAATTCGGCGGCGACCGCAAAATCGCTGTCGTCATATGCACCTGAGATAGGAGCGCTGAGAAAAACAGGCTGCTGGGGGAGGGTGACCAGGTCGATCTTTCCGTGCTTTGCTGTCAGGCTCAGCGCCAATTTGTCTGCCTTTTGCCTGAGGAACCTTTTTGTACCCTGCAGCTCAAGGATGGATTTGTCGATCAGATCGATCTTCTCCGCGATCATTTCTCCGAATGAGGCATCGGAGGGGCTTTCCTGATAACGGATTATTTCCTCGATAGACAGACCCATTTTTCTCAGAGTTGTGATCAATTCCAGCTGGACGGCCTGAAAGACCGTGTAATAACGGTATCCGTTTTCGGTCTTGTATTTCGGAGAAAACAGGCCTATCTCATCGTAATAATGCAACGTGCGCTTATTGATCCGGTTTAGTTTTGCAAATTCGCCGGTAGAGAAATAAAATTTATTGTTCTTCATTTAACACTTCCCTGGTAAAAGTTTAGAAAATCTTCTTGACTTTACAGTTACTGTATAGTTTACGATACCACATGTAAGAAAAAAGCGCAAGGGGCGCTGGAAAATGGTGCGTCAAAGGGAACAGTTTGGCCGAAGGCGGAACTGTTCCCGCCAAAGCGGACAGGAAGGAGTAAAAATGGAAATAGGAAATGCAGAAAAAAATCAATGGATCCAAATCCGGGAGATTTATCTGGAAGCTTTTCCGAAGGTGGAGCGGAAACCTTTTTTTACGGTGAAGCATGGGGTGGCGAGAGGCAAGGCGCAGCTGCTTGTGGCCGTGGAAAGGGACGTGCTGGCGGGGTTTGTCATGGTAATTCCTTACCGGGATATGGTCATGGTGGATTACCTGGCGGTTTCAGGACAGATACGCAGTCAGGGAACCGGCAGCAAGATTCTAAAGGAAGTATGCAGGCGTTTTCCAGGAAAACGGCTGGTTCTTCTGATAGAAAAACCGGACGTCGCCGCCCCAAACAGGGATCAAAGGATTGCCCGCAGGAACTTTTATCTGAAAAACGGATTTACCCCAGCTTCAATAGCAATTGACGGCTACAGTGGGGAAATGGAGGTCCTGTCTTACGGAGGTCAGGTATCTCCTCAGGAATACCTTGATCTACAGCGGTATGCTCTGGGAGGGATAATGTTTCGACTCTCAAAGATCAGGTTGGCAACAAAAAAGTAATCGGGGGGTATTATATTGTAACACGTCATGTATTTCTTGCAATTTCATGCAAACGGCTGCTTATGCGGCGGAACGGAGGTAAGTTTCATATGAAGACAATTTTTACAAAAGCAAGGCTCAGGGGGCGGCAGATCATCCTCTTATCTGCCCTGATCCTGGCTGCGGCTGTGGGGGAGATGATGCTTCCTTCCCTGCTGGCGCAGATGATCAACAGCGGTGTGGCGGAGGGCTCCGAAAGCATGATTGTAACGTTTGCCCTTGTCATGGCAGGTATTACGGTGCTTGCCTGTACGGTGAATTATCTTGGGATGAGGATCGCGGCCCGCATTTCCACGGATTTTGCGGCCGGGCTGCGGGAACAGATCTTTGAAAAGGTACAGGGCTTTTCCGCGGCGGAGATGGACCGGTTCGGCACGGCCAGCCTGGTCACCCGGAGCACGTCGGATATCACAAATGTGCAGAACTTTCTGACCATGCTGTTAAGGATCGGCATCCTTGCGCCGATGATGGCGGTGGCAGGACTTGTTTTTTCGGCGGCCACAGGAGGGGAGGTCAGCTCGATACTCAGCATTGCGATCCCCGTGCTTCTGATCGGCTGCGGCGCGGTCATCGGGCTTGCTTCCCGGTATTCCGTCAGGCTGAGGAAAGAACTGGACAGGATCAATCAATTGTTTCTGGAATCCCTTGAGGGTGTCCGTGTCATACGGGCGTTTAACAGGCAGAAGGCGGAGAGCCGGCGCTTCGACGAGGTAAATGCGGAGTATGCCCTGACGGCGGTTTCGTCCGGCCGGATCACCAGTCTTTTAATGCCCGTGATCAATGTGATCTTCGGGGTGACTACGGCGGCGGTTTTAGGGCTGGGGGCATATTTTGTGGAAACGGGCGATATGGAGGTGGGCTCGCTGGTGGCAAACAGCCAGTATATCAGTATGGTGCTGATGTCAGTTATGATGCTGGCCATTGTCATTATGATGTTTCCCACTGCCTATGCCTGTGCAAAGCGGATTGCCGAGGTACTGAATACGGAGACAGTCATACGTGACGGAAGCTTTTCGCTTCAGGACCGGCCCCTGCGTTCCACCGTGGAGTTCCGTCATGTAACCTTTGCCTATCCCGGCGCCCAGGAACCCATATTGAAGGATATCAGCTTTGAAACACATCCCGGCCAGGTCACGGCCATTATAGGCGGTACGGGAAGGGGGAAATCCAGTATCCTGAAACTGATCCCCCGCCTTTATGACCCTCTGTTCGGGGAGGTTCTGGTGGACGGAGTCAATGTAAAGGAATATGCGGTGGATGAACTGCGTTCCCTGATCGGATATGTTCCCCAGAAAAATATCCTGTTTTCGGGAGATATGGCCTCCAATCTGAATTTTGGGAAAGCCTCGGGGACGGAAGCCGACTGGCGGGAGGCGGCACAGATCGCCTGTGCCGAAGAATTTATCCTGAAAAAGGAAAAGGGGTATCATGCCCCTGTCGCCCAGGGCGGTACAAACCTTTCCGGCGGCCAGCGTCAGAGGATGGCCATTGCCAGGGCAGTGATGAAGAAACCGGAGATCTATATCTTTGACGACAGCTTTTCTGCCCTGGATATGAAGACGGATCAGACGCTTCGCAGGAACCTGGGGGCGGTAACGGGGGATGCCGCGGTGATCATGGTGGCGCAGCGGGTCAGTACCATTTTGGATGCGGACCGTATCCTGGTGGTGGATGATGGAATGATTGTGGGGCAGGGAACCCATCAGGAGCTTTTGGATACCTGTCCGCTGTATCGTGAGATCGCGGAGATACAGTTGGGAAAGGAGGCGGTCTGAAATGAAAAAGGATGTATTTAAGCGGCTTTTCGGTTATCTTAAGGCATATCGGCTGCGGCTGTTTTTCGTGCTGCTGTTTGCAGCCGTCAGCACGGTATTTACCTGCCTGGCTCCGTTTGTGATAGGCAGGGTCACAACAACGCTGTTTGACAGCATCCGTGACGGTGTGTTTTATTGGGAAACCATAGCCTGGCTTCTGGGAATGCTGGTGTGCCTGTATCTGGTATCACAGTTCTTCTCCTTCCTGCAGGGTTTCCATATGGCGAAGATCACGGCCGGCGTGATGAGGAGGATCCGAAGCGATATCGCGGAGAAAATGCACCGGCTGAAGCTGGATTATTATGACACACATACCCATGGAGATATCCTGAGCGTCATCACTAACGATGTAGATACCATCAATAACATGGTCAGCCAGAATCTTACTTCCATTGTGACACAGGTGATCACGGCGGCGGGAATCTTTCTGATGATGCTGGCGATCAGCCCGAGGCTGACCCTGATCCCGGTGGTGATGGTGCCGCTGTCCCTGCTGAGCGCGGCAGGCGTAATGAAGTCCAGCGGCAGGCATTACGGAAGACAGCAGGAGCTGCTGGGGGAGCTCAACGGCTACATTGAGGAAATGTATAACGGACAGCAGGTGGTTCAGACTTTCGGCTATCAGGAGAGAGCCAGGCGGCAGTTTTGTCTGTTAAACGGGGAATTGAAGACCAGCTCTTATAAAGCGGAGACCGCCGCAGGTGCGGTCAGCCCCATAACCACCCTTGTGAATGACATGGGGTACGTGGTGTGTGCGGCGATAGGCTGCCTCAGCGCTGTGGGCGGGTGGATCACCGTAGGCAACGTCCAGGCAATGCTGGAATATACCCGACGTTTTGCCGAGCCGTTTTCTTCGCTGGCAGGCATGGCGGGGAGTTTCGGGGCGGCCAGGGCAGCGGGAGAGAGGATATTTGATCTGCTGGATGCCGGGGAAGAGCTTCCTGAGGCGGAAAACAGCGTGATTCCCGCAGACCGTTCCGGCAGCGTAACCTTTGAGGATGTCCGGTTTGGCTATACCCCTGACAGGATGCTGATGCAGGGAGTGAATTTGACGGTAAGACCCGGTCAGAAGGTTGCAATTGTGGGGCCTACGGGCGCTGGAAAAACGACGCTGATCAATCTGTTGATGCGGTTTTACGAGATCAATGGCGGCTCCATCAGGGTGGACGGGACGGACATCCGCGAGATGCCCAGGGAAGAGCTGCGAGGCCGGTTCGGCATGGTTTTACAGGATACATGGCTTTTCCAGGGAACCATCGCGGAAAACCTGGGGTATGCGGAGGAAGATATGGACAGGGAGAAAATCATAGCTTCGGCAAGATCCGCCTGCGCCCATGATTTTATCAAAACGCTTCCCGGGGGATACGATATGGAACTGGCCAGAGGGGCGGAAAATATTTCACAGGGTGAGCGGCAGCTTCTTACCATTGCCAGGGCTATCGCCTCCGATCCGGAGATCATGATATTGGATGAAGCCACCAGCAATGTGGATACCCACACTGAGGTTCTCATCCAGCGGGCCATGGCGGAACTGATGAGGGGACGTACCAGCTTTGTGGTGGCGCACCGGCTTTCCACCATCCGTGACGCGGATATGATCCTGTATATGGAGGACGGGGATATCAAAGAGATAGGGAACCACGATGAACTGATGAAGCGGGCAGGGAAATATGCAGCGCTGTACAACAGTCAGTTTGCATAAGCGCATACCCTGCTGCAGGAATGGAATGGTATCGAAATGCGGGCAATGCCCGCATTTTGATATTCGGCAAACACAAATTCTTCCCGGATTCATATGATATTACTAAATAAAAAAATGTAGGAAGGATTTAAAATGCAGGATTATTTGTATGACAATAATATTGACAAATTTCCCGTGGCCATGGCCTATGTGCCCTGGCAGAGATTTGACAAGATGTTTGACGACCTGGAGAAAGCCTATTGTACCGGCACGATTTTCCCGGAATTGGATAAACCTTTTACAGGAAGGAGATGTGTATAATGGGGAATAACAAGGAGCAGCTTTTAAGGGATATCGGTATTGTGGACTTCGTGCTGACGGAGCTGACACTGTACCTGGACACCCATCCCTTTGACCGTAATGCCATGGAGTATTTCAACCATTACAACAGGATCAAGCACCAGATGGAGAAGGAGTTCTCCATGAAGTATTTCCCCCTGAATACGAGCATGGCTGAGAGCAATAAGGAATGGCGCTGGGGGATGGCTCCCCTGCCCTGGGAAGGAGTGTGCGGCTAAATGTGGAGTTATGAGAGAAGATTGCAATTTCCTGTGAACATCAAGGAGCCCAACGCGAAGCTGGCGCAGGTCATTATCTCCCAGTTTGGAGGACCTGACGGGGAACTGAGTGCAAGCATGCGCTATCTGTCCCAGAGATACTCCATGCCCTATAAGGAAGTGGCGGGCTTGCTGACAGATATCGGTACGGAGGAGCTGGCGCATATGGAAATGGTGTCCGCCATTGTCCATCAGCTGACCAGGAATCTCTCCATGGAGGAGATCGAGAAGAGCGGCTTTGCAACCTATTATGTGGACCACACCCTGGGTGTATGGCCCACCGCGGCTGCGGGGATTCCCTTTAACGCCTGCGAGTTTCAGGTGAAGGGAGACCCGATCACGGATCTGACAGAGGATCTGGCGGCGGAGCAGAAGGCGAGAAGCACTTATGACAATATCCTGCGCCTGATCAAGGAGCCGGATGTGTGCGAGCCCATCAAGTTTCTGCGGGAGAGGGAGATCGTGCATTTCCAGAGGTTCGGTGAAGCGCTGCGGATGACGCAGGATAGGCTGGATTCCAAGAACTTCTATGCCTTCAACCCTGCCTTTGACAAATGCAAGGATTGTGACGATAAGCCGGACTGTGGCTGTAAGAACTGAATTAATGGCAATGAACGGCGGGGTGTGGCAGCCCTGCCGTTTTTGCAATGTCCTGAATTTTATTAATTTTTTAGAAATTTCATTTTGTCTATTGTACGAGACTGAAAGCGTTGCTATAATTGATAAAATCATATGTATACAAAACAGCCAGGAGAAAAATGCCATGAAAAAGAATTTTAAGAAACTGATACTTATGTGCTTAAGTGTGTTGCTTTTATTCGGATATAATATGCCGGTCCAGGCACGGGAAGACATACTGGATTCCAGGCCGTCATATACTGTCTATGTGAACAGGACGCAAAACTGTGTTACGGTTCTGGAGCAGAAAGATGACGGCACTTCCGTGCTTGCCAGGGTTATGGCATGTTCCTGCGGGAGGGCGGGACATGAAACTCCCGAAGGGACTTTCAGTACATCGGATTATTATGAGTGGTGTTACATGGTGGACGGAACCTATGGAAAATATTCCGTGAGATTCAACAACCACATATTGTTTCATTCCGTTCCCTATCTAAAGCGTTCCGATGACACATTGGAATGGGATCAATATAACCTTTTAGGACAGAATGCATCGCTTGGATGTGTCCGCCTATCGGTTGCCGATGCAAAATGGATCTATGACAATTGCAAGGCCGGAACGACTGTTGTGGTGTATTCAGGGGATGACATCATAGGGGATGCCGTTAAACCGGCATCCATAAAAATACCGGAAGACTCACCGTACAGGAATTGGGATCCGACGAATGCCAATGCCAACAATCCATGGCTTATATCCAGCTTTGACTACGTCGCATATGCGGACAGATATGCTGATTTGAAAGAGGCATTTGGCTATGATAAGACAGCTTTATACACTCATTATGTCACATACGGAATAGCGGAGGGAAGGTCCGCGGAGTTTTCAGGGTCTGTAGGGTCTTCATCTGAATTTGACTATATCGCATATGCGGACAGATATGCTGATTTGAAAGAGGCATTTGGCTATGATAAAACCGCTTTATATACTCACTATATAACATTCGGAAAAGCGGAAGGAAGATTTGCAGGAGCAGATTAGGAACTGTCGATAAATAACTTATGCAGATGACGCAGCATGAATTTTCATATGCAAGGCGGAGGAATGAGGCGTACTGGGGTACGCCGATTGACGACAACGCAGCAGATGGAAATTCATGCAAGTCAAATGTACAAGTTATTTCGGACAGTTCCTTAATATATGCTGCTTAACCGTTAACATTTCCGAGTAACCTGACAGGAGTTCCTGATTCATTCCGGACAATGCTGCCAGGAACAAGAGGGTATCGCAAAATTATCAAAACAGATAATCGTGCGGCACCCTTTTCTTGTCTTTCGGACAAAAAGCTTTCGTCTCACATTTCTTTGGAATAAATCGAACCATTTTCCGATTCATTACCATATACAGGTGAAGGACATAACTCCTTCGCGAAAGACGTCTTTGGGTGGGAGCAGTAATGACAAAACAGGAACTGACAGAATGCATTGATACATATGGCAGGGATATCTATTCCTTCTGCAGGCATATGACCGGAAATGTGCAGGAGGCGGAGGAACTGTACCAGGACACATGGCTGAAAACAGTGGAACTGCTGGAAAGCATCGATTCCACGGGAAATGTGAAAAGCTATTGCCTGACCGTGGCCCTGCGGCTCTGGAAGAACAGGAAACGCAAATTTGCCTGGAGGAAACGGATCGCCGGGACACAGGATTACCTGGATGATGAGGGACTGGAATATATCAGCGATGACAGTCCCACCTCAGAGGAGCAGATCCTGGAGAAAGAGCGGGACAGACTGGTCTGGAATGCCGTTGGAGAACTGCCGGAGAAACTGAAAACGGTAATTCTTCTGTACTATATGGAGGAATTAGGCATCTCGCAGATCGCGGAACTGGCAGGAGTGCCGGTTGGAACGGTAAAGAGCAGACTGTATCAGGCGCGGAAGCTTCTGGAACAGAAATTGGAGGGTGTTTTATGAGAAATCAGCTGGATGAACTTTTGACACATGTCCTTACTCCAAGAGAGGAACCCGGTGATATCCTGAACCGGAAAATTTTAGCACAGGTAAAGGAGACAGAGCATATGAATCAGAAAAAGTATAAAAGGGCATCAGCAGCGGTGATCGCGGCGGCCGTTGTGGCGGCAAGTTCCATCACTGCAGTGGCGGCATTGCAGTACAGGAGTGCCTCCAGTGTGGCGGAGCGTGTAGGGGAAGAACAGCTGGCAGGCCATTTTGCCCAGCAGGCGTCGGATGCCGTCATGGATCCCCCGGGAGTGGCCGGTCAGGCGGACGGTGCCGGTATGATAGGGGAAAGCCAGAGCTTTGGGGGTTATAAGGTTACGGTACTGGGGCTTGTGTCCGGGGAGGGACTTTCCGAGTACCAGACAAAGTCAGGCGGTCAGGTGCGGAGTGACAGAACCTACTGTGTGGTGGCTATTGCGAGGGAGGACGGTACGGCAATGGATGCGGAGCATGGAGACTTCTTCGTGTCGCCGCTGATCGGGGGGCTGGAGCCCTGGAAATACAACGCGGCCACGTTCTGCGGGAATTATAGTCAGTTTGTGGA
Source organism: uncultured Lachnospiraceae bacterium (assembly GCA_948473115.1). GTDB lineage: Bacteria > Bacillota > Clostridia > Lachnospirales > Lachnospiraceae > Acetatifactor. The sequence goes on from CAOKWI010000006.1 coordinate 79,504, forward strand.
GGAAGGGATTCTCTACCGTCTGCTGGAATGTGACAATATCGAATGCTTTGCGGATCGTGAACTGTATCTGTGCGTCACGGACACCAGTTCTTACGACACCGGACTCTATCACTATGATGAGACAAATGGCAGCATCTCCAGGAATACGGAATATACGGGGTTGAACGCGCTGTTTGACCTGGAAATAGATCCTTCCCTGGCTGACCCGGCCAGAGCCCAGGCCCTGATCGATGAGATCAATACGCCTACGGAGGGCGATGGAACGGAAATCGAACTGCCCAAGGAAATGGAGGATGCCATGGCATGGGCAGGCCAGCTGACACCGGAAAATTTGGAACAGTACTGTGTGAAAATGGACAACACCGTGCAGACCGTCACTCCTAACAAGGACGGCTGGTATATACTGCAGCCATGGCTGATAAATCTGGCGGTTTCAGATACCCGCGGGGGAGAAGGCGGGAGAAGTTATAACGCTGAGTACGTGAAAGAAAATTATACGCCGGGACAGCTGTATATCGAGGGATACAGTACTTCCGGAGGCATGGAGGATCTGGTGATCACCACCATTGTCCTGAACGAGGACGGCAGCATCACTTTCGCGGCATGGGTGCCCAAGGACGTCAGCATGTATTTGAAATAGAAGATAACTGCCCCTGATGCTTACGGAATTACTTTGAAAGGAGCGCCTGTGTTACTGCGGCGTTCCTTTTTTCATGTATTACAGCTTCGGGCAGGCGGCAAGGAACAGCTTCAGCATGTCCAGTGCATACTTCCGGTTCCGTATCTGTGCGCGATCCAGCATGTTTACAATGGCGGCAACCTCCTCAGTGTGCTGTCCATTTTCGCCTATTTTGTTCTCTTTCCCATAAATGATATAATCCATTGACATATCCATGGAGGCGGAAATAGCCATAAGGGTTTCCACGGACATACCGCAGCTGCCCCTTTCTATGTCGGCATAATATTTTGATGCACGGTCAATTCGTTCCGCCATTTCATCCTGTGTCAGACCCAGCAGAGTGCGTTTTAAACGTATCCTTTCCCCGGCAGCTAGACGGTCATATGTTTCTTTCATCTAATGAGTATCCTCCGATTGCGTTTCCTCTTTTTCTGTACTGTATGAAAAGCATTGACGGCATTCTTTTATGCCGTTTGTTTTTTATTATCCCTATAATAATTGTATTGACGACACACGTTCTAAACGTATATAATAGTTATGTTTAAAACGTATGTTGCAGGAAAGCAGGGAGCCAAAATCGCTGTATCGGCAGATAAAGATGAAGAAAATACTGATCCTTACAACTATTGGCGGCTTTCTGCCGCAGTTTGAGATGAATGATGTGAAAATACTGATGGAGCAGGGCTATGAAATCCATTATGCATCTGATTTTGCCCACCCTGTCTATAAGCTGGACACGGAAATGCTGGAGAAAATGGGGATCAGGCTCCATTTCATTGATATACGGAAGTCTCCTTTAAGACTCCTGCATAATATGCGGGCACTAAGGAGCATTGTATCTTTGATGCGGAGGGAGCACTTCAACGCCATACATTGTCATAATCCGATGGGCGGTGTCCTGGGGAGGCTGGCGGCAGTGGCTGCTGACAGGCCAAGGAAGCCCTATATCATTTATACGGCGCATGGGTTTCATTTTTATGACGGTGCGCCGTTGTTGAACTGGCTTCTTTTTTTCCCGGTGGAATTCCTGCTTGCAAAATACACGGACAGCATTATCACCATCAACGGGGAGGATGATGCCAGGGCGCGCAGGCTTCTTGCGGGAAGGCGGAGGGCAGTATACAGGATTCCCGGAGTAGGGGTGGAGACTTCCCGTTTTGCACCGGATCCGCGCATTCGGGAGCGGGTGAGGAAAAACTTGCGGATAAAGGAAAACACCTTTTACATATTGTCTGTGGGGGAATTAAACCGTAACAAGAATCATGAGGTGATCATTCAGGCGATTGCCAGCCTCGACGATCCGGATATCTGTTACGGGATCTGCGGGAAAGGATACCGGCGGGAATATTTGGAGAAACTGGCCAGGAAAAAGGGGATCGCGCACCAGGTGAGATTTTTCGGATTTCGGGATGATATCCCCGAGATGCTTCAGGGGGCGGATTGCTTTGCCTTTCCTTCCAGACGGGAGGGCCTTGGGATAGCGGCGCTGGAGGCAATGGCGGCGGGGCTGCCCATGATCACTTCGGACTGTCGGGGTACAAGGGAATACATGGAAGACAATGTGACCGGTTATGTGTGCCGCAGCGGAAGGGTTTCTGAATACGCGCGGCTGATCAGGAGGATGAAGAGCGATCCGGGGAAAAGAAAGGCAATGTCGGACGTTTGCCGGAGCACTGCGGAGAAATTCAATCTTCAAAGGACGGACAGGATCATGCGGGAAGTATATGGGAAAATCAATACGGCGTCCCAATCGGTTTCCGCTGCACAGATGGACAGGTTTTCGGATGGCATAAGCGGAGGAACAAGGGAAAATTGAGAGAAAAGACAGACGAAGGAAGAGCGCCGAAAATCAGCGTCATCATGAGTATATATAACCAGTGGAACAGTACATATCTGGATCAGGCGGTCATGTCTATTTTAAACCAGACTTTTGGGGACTTTGAGTTCATAATCTATGACGATGGATCCGATCCTGCCATCTGCAGCCAGCTGGAAAAGTATGCACAGCTTGACAGCAGGGTTGTGCTGATCCGCAGCCCTGAAAACTGTGGTCTGGCATATTCGCTGAATACCTGTATTGACGTGGCCAGGGGCAAGTACCTTGCAAGAATGGATGATGATGACATCAGCGACCAGGAGCGGCTGGCTATACAGTATGAATACATGGAGCATCATCCGGAAATCGCATATGTGGGCTGTAATGCACGGCTGATCGATTCCGGGGGCGTGTGGGGACACCGGGTGATGCCGGAATTCCCGATGAAGCATTCCTTCCTGCGCTATTCGCCGTTCATACATCCGTCGGTGATGATCCGCCGGAGCATCTTTGACACGCAGGAAGCATACCGTTTCTCGAAAGATACATGGCGGTGTGAGGATTATGAACTGTTTATGAGGCTGATGCGGCTTGGATACCGCGGGGCCAATATCCAGCAGGAACTGTTCTGTTACAGGGAGGATGCCAATTCCTACCGGAAAAGGAAATTCAAATACCGTTTGGATGAGATGAAACTCAGATACCGGAATTTCAAGGAATTGGGGTTGTTATACCCCATAGGCTGGCTGTATGTGGTCAGACCTCTGGCGGCGGCCGTGGTGCCCTCCAGGCTGACTTATATGGCGAAGAAGCTTTACCACAGGCAGCCCTGTGCCCAGGAGAGCAGTGCGGAGGAGGTTCTTACCGTATCGGGCACGGTGTCGTCCGTGTGATTCTCGTTGAAAATCTGAGAATATCCAAAGTGCGGGCGTTTTTCGCACAGATTTGAGATTCCGGGAAGCAAAATCACGGAGGCTGGCGTGCTGGAAGTAAGAGAGGAAAATAGAAATGCAGCAGACAACAGGACAGAAGATAATCGGGATTGCCGTGGGTATTGCGGGTCTGGTGGCAGTGTTCCTGCTCGGGAAATGGATCGCCACACATATATATGATAAGCCGGACGAGGAGGCAGGAACGGAAGTCCAGGTGGAGGTGGAATCGGCCACAGCCCGCACGGAAGAGGAAATGGAAGCGCTGTATCGCTCCATCAAGGAAGCGTCTGTGCTCTCCGGAGAACCGGGGGAGGGAAGCGGCATCCCGCAGGGGAATCATCCGGCGGAGGCGTCCGGCAACGCTTCGGGGCAGGAGAGCGGACAGGACGAGGTTGATTTCGAGTATTTATGGACGGTCAACAAAGATATTATCGCCTGGATCACCGTTCCGGGAACTAATATAGATTATCCCGTTTTACAGCATCCGTCAGACGACAGTTATTACCTGAACCATAACATTGACGGTTCTCCCGGCTATCCCGGGTGCATCTATATAGAGGGGCTGAATACCGCGGACTTCACAGATCCCAACACGGTGCTCTACGGGCACAATCTGAAGGCAAAGACCATGTTTACGGAACTGCACAATTTCGAGAACAGGGATTTCTTTGAGGAAAATGATGAGGTCATCATATATCTGCCGGACAGGACGCTGAACTATCAAATTTTTGCTGCCCATGTCTATGATGACCGGCATCTGTTATACAGCTTCGATTTTTCAGACGAAGACATTTTTGACGGTTTCCTGCAGTCGATCTATGACATCCGGGATATGAGCGCCAATATTAACAGGGATATCACGGTGACATCCCAGGACAGGATCATTACGCTGGTCACCTGTATGCCCCACAGTACGAATCCGGAAAATGCAGAGAAGAGACTGCTGGTACATGCAGTGTTGGTGGAATAGCTTGAAAAGTACTTCAAAGGAAGCGCGGATTCGCACATTGTTTCCTCAAATATTGAGAAGAATCTGGAGGCTGGGATAAGGCGGTGAAAGGGAACAGAGGGAGTGATCGGAAGCCAAATTACATAAAACGTGCCCTGACCGTGCTCCTTGTGGTCGTGGTTTTGCTGCTGGTGCTGTTTCTGGGCGCTTTCTTACTGTACCGTGTGCGGGGCAGGGATGCGCTGCAGGACCATGCCGGCGCGCTGCGGGAAGCTTTACAGATAGAGTCTATGGCCCTGCCTGTACAGTCCCTGGAGGCCGGACATGCGGAATTGGAATTGAAGGAAGGGCAGATTGCCTATCATGGCAAGGTGTATGAATATAATGAGGATCTGCTCATTTTCCTGTGCCTTGGCATTGACAGCAGACAGGATATCAAAAAGGAAAAGACCCCGGGCGAGGGGGGACAGGCGGATACCATCATTCTGGCTGTCCTGGACCAGAGCGCTGGGACCCTGAAAATGATCAATATATCCAGGGACACCATGACGAAAGTTAAAGTGTATGATATTAACGGCCTGTATTTATATGACGAGGAGGCGCAGCTTGCGCTGCAGTATGCGTACGGGGACGGAAGGGAGAAAAGCTGTGAACTGATGGAGCAGGCTGTATCCAATCTCTTTTATGGGATTCCCATCCATGGCTATGCCGCCATGGATATCAGGGCGGTATCCCAGCTGAATGACGCGGTGGGTGGCGTGGAGGTAACGGTAATAGAAGACCTGTCCCGCTTTACGCCGGATCTGGCGCTGGGAAATACGTTGACGCTGACAGGCAGGCAGGCCCTGCATTATGTACAGGAGCGCCAGGTGGACACAGAGGAGTTGGGAGCCAATAATCTCCGGATCGAAAGGCAGAAGCAGTATCTGATGGCGTTTTTCGCCAAGGTAAAGGAAGGAACCAAAAAGGATATTACGCTCCCCGTACAGCTTTTCAATACCGCCTCCCAGCACATGATCACCAGCTTTACAGCAGAACAGGCGGCCTATCTGAGCACCATAGTGCTGGACTGTACTTTTGGGGAGGAGGATATGATCTCCGTGAGGGGCATGGTGGACAAGGAGAATGTGTACGAGGAATTCCATGTGGATGAGCAGGCTTTATATGATCTGGTCATTGAAGTGTTCTACCGGGAAGTGGAATCCTGAGACAACGGTATTACTACCGGATATCCGGTATTAATATATAGAAACCAACTATAAAAACGAAAGGAGGAAATGTCCAGTGAAAAAGTTATACAAATTACTGATGGCTGCTGTGCTGATTACCGCGATGGCGTTGCCTGTTGTGGCTGCACCCAGCCCTGAGGCCGAGACACGTTCCACGAAAGTAACTGCGTCCAATTCAAATGTAATTCCGGCGGAGCCTTCAAAGGAACTGTCGGATGAGGTGGCGAGGGTTACTTCTGACGCGCAGGTGCTTAAGGATTTAAATGTCCCCTCTGATGCGCACCTGGCGGCTGTTGTGGATGTAAGCTTCAGCGGAACCATTCCTGTGGGAGGACAGTCAGTTGAATTTGACGTAAGCGCTTTTGCCAAGAAAGGTGATCTGGTATATATACTGCACAGGCAGCCTACTTCTCCCTATACATGGGAGGTTGTAGGACAGACGGTTGTGGGAGATAACCTGAAAGCAACAGGAACCTTTACGTCGTTTTCACCGGTGGCGTTTATGGTAGTAGACGCTTCCAAGGTCAGGTCTGCAGGGGTAAGGGCACCCAGGACCGGGGAATATTAATAGAAGAAATTCCATTGCTGCAATTAAAATTCATGCATGATTATTTACGGTAGTATGGTTTCTATCAGGGAAAGGATGTCTCCGACATCCGGAAGGGGCGTTCAAAAGGGCGCCCCTTGAAAAAGTAAGGCAGAATGAGAGAAAGGCAGATCAAATGCCGGAAGACTGTGATGCAGAAAACAGACCGGAAAGACGGCTTAGAGCATATGCAAGGCTATTGCGGGAGGATTCCCCCTGCGGCAGGGCAGTACGGCAGACAGAACGTGCGGCGAGACTGTCTGTGGACACAAGGCTATATTTATATGGCTTTGTGCCTGCAATCATGGAATTTGCCGGATGGGTACTGGAAGAGGCAGTCCGGTCGGGCAGGAAAAGACTCTATTTCCTGAGCAGGGACGGTTACCAGATTTACCTGGCGGCCTGTAAGCTTGTGGAACTGAGGAAGCTGCCTGTGGAATGCCGTTATTTGTATGTATCCCGATATGCCATGAGGGTTCCGGCGTATCACTTGGATATGGAAGGCTGTCTGGACAGGATATGCTCCGGAGGCTTGGAAGTCACACTGGAACGTATTTTAAGGCGTGCCGCGCTTACGGAGGAAGAAGCCTGTGAGGTGGCACGGCGGATCGGCAGGAGAGAGACCTACAGGGAGGTGCTGAATCGCAGCCAGACAGCGGAACTGAAAGAGATCCTGGGCAGGGAACCCCAATTTTTACAACGGGTAAAAGAGCATTCGATGGAAGCATACGAAAACGCCATGGGATATTTGCAGCAGGAAGGGCTGCTTTCGGCTGTCCCCTATGCCATCGTGGACAGCGGCTGGGTGGGAACCTGCCAGCAGACGCTGCAGCGGCTGTTACAGAGCCGTATGCCGGATATCCGTGTGGAAGGTTATTATTTTGGGCTGTACGAGATCCCTGTCAGGGCGGACGCACGGGACTATCACGGGTGGTATTTCTCGCCCCGGACAGGTCTGAACCGTAAGGTACATTTCAGCAATTCGCTTTTTGAAGCGGTATGCAGTGCAGACCAGGGAATGACGGTGGGATATGGCCGGGAGAATGGGGTGTACAGTGCAGAGCAGGGAATGACGGTGAAATCTGGCCGGGAGAATGGGGTATGCAGTGCAGAGCAGGGAATAGTGGTGGGATATGACCGGGAGAATGGCAGATATCTGCCACAGCTGGATCCGGCGGGAAATCCCAATGGCGCATTCCTGCGGCGAAGTCTGGAGGCGCTGCAGAGTTTCCTGGAGATATATGGCGGATCAGGTGAGGTCTTTGGCAAGACGGCCGGGACTTGTGGCGTGAAGCACCGTTTTAGCATCAGACGACACTTTGAATTATTTGGCGCTAGAAATTTAGTGAAAAAACGGTTTACACTGCTGATGGCGAGACCGTCATTGGTGGAAACAGAAAGCTATGGAGGACTTTTCTTCTCAGAGGATGTGCTGACAGGAAATGACCGGGAAGTGGCAGCGCCCCTCAGGCAGGAAGAGATCAGGGATCTGTATATATTACGCAGGCTGGCGATCCTCAACGGGTGGAAAAAGGGAAATATCCGTGAGAGTGCCTGGGCTGAGGGCAGCATTGTCCGGTGCGGGAGCAATATCAGAAAGAACCTGCGCCATACCAGATGGTACAAATACCTGGTGTATGGCAGGAAGCAGTGGAAGGCATGGCTGCGTACCATTATCATACGGTGGGAGAGAAGCGATCATTGAAAATAAAAGAGAAACTCAGGGAACGCAGACAATATTTCTTTGCCATCAGGCAGATGGTGGCAAGGGAAGTGAAAAGAAAATATGCCAGATCCTATCTGGGCATTGCGTGGAGCGTGCTGAACCCGCTTCTCACAATGGCGGTCATGTCCATGATTTTTTCCACTATTTTTAAAAGATCCATAGAGAATTATCCCATATATTATCTGACAGCATCCCTTTTCTGGCAGCTTTTTTCCGGCGCAACGCAGTCCGCCATGACGGCTCTTGTGGACAACCGTTCGCTGCTGCTCAAGGTGAAGCTGACGAAGCAGTCCTTCGTGATCGCCAGAATTTTCACGGCGCTGACGAACTTCGGTTATTCCTGCGTGGCGTATGTGCTGATGCTGTTTGTGTTCCGGGTGAAGCTGAACCGTTATATGCTGCTGTTTCCTGTGGATGCATTCTTCATGCTGCTGTTTTCCATGGGGATAGGGTATGCGCTTTGTATCCTGTATGTATTTTTTGCGGATATTAAGTATCTGTATTCGGTGCTCCTGACGCTATGGATGTATCTGTCGGCATTGTTCTACCCGGTGGACAACCTGAGCCAGGTCATGCAGAAGGTGGTCAATGCCAATCCCATCTACAGTTATATCCGGTTTGCACGGGATATCATGCTGTATGGAAGGATGCCGGAGCCTGTGACTTGGGTAAAGATCATTGGCTGGGGCGTGTTCAGCTTTGTGATGGGATATATGATTTTCAGGAAAAATGAAAATCTGGTCATGCAGAGGATTTAGTGATGCATTGATCCATTGGGAATGACCGGATATCTTTGATAAGGATTCCAAATCAGGATGCGTGGGTGCAGGAATGAAAAAAAATGAGAAGCAGAATGCCAGGAAAAAGCGAATAAACGCACCGCCGGAGGGAACAGGATCCATGGAAGGTGCAGAATCCGTGGAGGGAACAGGATCCATGAAAGATGCAGAATCCGTGGAGGAAACAGGATCCATGAAAGATGCAGAATCCGTGGAGGAAACAGGATCCATGAAAGAAACCGGATCCATGGAGAGAATAGGATCGCCGAAAGAAACCGGATTCATGGAGGAAACAGGGTTCATAGGTGAAACAGAATCCATGGAAGATACGGTGGAACAGGAGGGTCTTGAATTTATAGAGGGCTTTGGGAATGATACAGAGGGCTTTGGGGATACCGGGTCCGTCAATGATTATGACAAGATCGCCTTAGGATATGTAGAACTGGATTATGACAACTATGTCTATGGAGACTTTGACTACGAGGTCCATGACAATGAAGATTATGATTATGAGGTCAATGAATATGAAGACTTCGACTATGATGACTTTGGCAGTGAGGATCTGGAGTATCTGGATCTTGGCGGCAAGAAAAACGAGGAAGAGGGCGAACATCCCATTATTTCCGTGCGGGACGTGACCATGAATTTCAAGGTGCCTGCCAGCGCTGCCTCCGGCATCAAGGAATATATTATCCAGAAGATCAACCACCAGATGAAATTCCGGGAATTGGTGGCATTGAACCATGTAAGCTTCGATGTCCTGCCGGGAGAGGTGGTTGGGCTGATCGGAACCAACGGTTCCGGGAAAAGCACGCTGCTCCGAATTGTATCGGGAGCGCTGGAGCCTACCGGAGGAGAGGTGCTGATCGACCGCAGGAAAGTACAGCTTCTGACACTGGGCACGGGATTCGATATGGAATTGTCCGCCAGGGAAAATGTATACTTGAATGGATCCATCATCGGATATTCCAAGGAATTTCTGGACAGGCATTATAACGAGATCGTGGAGTTTGCAGAACTACAGGGGTTTATGGAAGAGCGGGTGAAGAACTTTTCCTCCGGCATGGTGTCCAGGCTGGGTTTCGCCATTGCCACCGCAGGCGATGCGGCGGAGATCCTGATACTGGACGAAGTGCTGAGTGTGGGAGATGAATTCTTCCGGAAGAAGAGCCTGAAAAGGATCAAGGAAATGATCCACAGTGGTTCCACCGTCATTATGGTGTCCCATGGCATGGGGACGATCCTGGAAAACTGCACGAAAGTGGTGTGGATCGAGAAGGGCGTCCTGCAGATGGTGGGGGATGCCAAGACGGTATGTGAGGCTTATCGGAAGATGGAGGGGTAGAGATATATTTGCAAAGTGTTGAATCCATATTAAATGAATATGATGAAAGCATGCATTGGTTAAAGAGATATTTTTTTAGAAAGTATTTAAAAAGAGTATCTGACCAGCAGATTATTGAACAGATTGGGATGTCTGATATGCCCAAGATAGTTTTTGTTCTATCAAAAAAGTATGGAAAAGGGATCGAACTAATCCCAATAAAAAATGACTTGATATTGCGTGTAGGTAAAACCAATGTTGCTAATATGTCATATCTGGCTGTATGGCTTCATTTTCTCACAATTGAGGAACAGATATTGCATATAGAAGGAAATATATCTGTTCCGGCTGGACTGAATGAGTCATATGCTTTTTATGCAAGAGTAAATGGAAAAAAGACAACTGTCAGACTACAGGATTGTGGTTTGGATCCAAAGCTAGGAAACGAAGTATACGAGAAAAGAACAGTTTTTTTCATGGATATACCCCTGAAAGAGCATAAATATTGCATTGAATTTTTTAACTTGGTTGACGGAATAGAATGTCGTCATTCGAGAATTAATTCTATGCGATTCTCACCTGTAGCAGATTGTATCAAGGGTCAATATTGCGAATTATCTAATTGGATTATTCAAATAGCTGGAAATCAGATAGTATGTCATTTGTCAAATCTGAATGAAATAATCGAGTACGAAAGAAATTTTCAATATGAACTTAGTCTTTTGGGGGATGAGAAAGTTGGCTGGGCAATAGGACTTCGCAATAAATACTTTGAATTGAAAGAACACAAAAAGAAACAAATATGGTTAATTATGGATAGGAGTAACCGGGCAGATGATAATGGTGAAATTATTTTTAAATATATGCAGAAACACAAGGAGGTAAATACTTATTTTATTATAAGTGAGAAGAGTAAAGACTATAAGAGACTTCAGACAATTGGAAATGTGGTTTCGCTGTATTCCGAGGAACACTATTTTCTGACTCTCATGGCAGATTGCGTGATCTCTTCACAGTGTAACGGATTTGTGGAAAATCCGTTCTGGGAAAACGCAGAGTATTTCAGGGATCTGTATCACCGGCCGGCGCTTATTTTTTTGCAGCATGGCGTCATAAAGGATGACATGAGTTCCACGCTGAACCGGTTTCATACGAATTTCAAGGGATTTGTGACGAGCACGGAGGCGGAATATCGGTCCATACTGGAATACCCGTATTATTTTGACCAGGAGAATATCTGGCTGACGGGACTGCCCGTACTGGATGAACTGGAGAATAAGGAACAGAGGTATATCATCATTGCACCCACATGGCGAAAGAATCTGATGCGTCAGGAGTGGGATGAAGAGCATCGCGAGATGAGATGGATTCCCGGGAAAGACATAAAATCTTCCGCCTATTACAGGAGATACCGGGAACTGATCGATGATCCGGTTTTAAGAAAATATTGCCAGAAATATTCCTATAAAATAGCTTTTAAGCCGCATCCGCTGATGGAACCATATCTGGGTGGTATCACAGAGGGTACGGATGTGGAACTGATGGGAGAGAGCATATCTTACCGCGAAGCACTCGGCATGGGCAGCTTACTGGTGACAGATTACAGCAGTATCGCATTTGAATTTGCCTATCTGGAGAAAAGCACTCTTTATTACCAGTTTGACCGGAAAGACTTCCTGGCATCCCATACATATGGCCAGGGATATTTTGATTATGTGCGGGATGGATTTGGGGAAGTATTTCACCATAAGAAGGAACTGGTTCGCTGTCTGATCAGTTACATGGGAAACGGATGTGCGATAAAGGATAAGTACAGGAAGCGGATGCAGCGCCTGTATCCCTTTCATGGCGGGGCATGCGGGCGGCTGTATGCGAAGATATGGCAGATTACGGCGGGGGATGAGTGTTGTGAAAAATATCAATGGTAAGGATTTTGTGATCAGAGATCTGAAAAAGAAAATACTGAAATTAGAAGCGGAAAACCGTCAACTTTATAATGAACTTGACAATGCTATGAGAGAACGGGACTACGCATACTATTGCCTTGACGAGACAAGGAAGTCCTTTTCTTATAAATTAGGGCATTTTCTTACGGCAATACCAAGGAAATTGAGAAAACTACCGAGAGAACAGACGAGGAACAGGCAATGAAACTAAATCCAATTACAGATAAAGAGTTTGATCTTAAAAGTGCAGTTATAGAAAAATACATTTTTCCAACAGAATTAGCAGATGTAACAGTTTTGGCATACCATACCAAATTGATAATCGATTTTCATAATTTATCTGCAAATTATGGTGAGCCGGATGAAGTTGTTGTGTTTTTTTGGGACTATTCAGGGGAAAAGCCTTTTGTAGCCAGATGTGGGGAAATGACAAATCATCATATTTATCTGGAAGCAGATACCAGTCTGATGTTTCAGATGATACTGTTGCAGATAGAGTCAGTAAGAGTGGGAGTTGCCTTTCGATTTGGTAACCAATGTTTTTGCGGATACTGTAGAAACGGGGAAGCAAAAAGAGAAGGACTTCAGGTATGGGATAGGAGTATATGCAAATTAGGATCTATGGATAAAGCGGCGTTTGTCGCCTATTGGACTGAGAGCGGTATTCTTTCGGTACGCTTTCGGGATGAAAAGAAATTCGACGATGATTTTTACTGGATCAAATTATGCGGTTATCTCTGGGAATGCGGTAAACTGACAGTTTATCTCGAAGCACCTCTTATGGCAGGCGAATTGAAAATAGGCCTTTATTCCATGTCTACGCAGGCAGCCTGTAGGGAAGCAGCCATTGAAGTGGAAAGAGCAGGCGACACCGGATTGAAATCTGTGTGGAAGATGACCATGGATTTTACGAAAATGTCTGCAGACGATTCGGATGGATACAGGCTGCTTGGCAGATTAAGCGACCACATGTTCCAGGTTCTTTTTGACGGTGAAACGGCGGAAGATGATTCATGCAAAATTGCCCTTGAATCTGGTGGCGAGTTGGAGGTTTGTGTTGTCAAAAATGCGGATGGTCAGTTTATACTAAAGACAGGCCACGTTTATCCTGTTATGCTTTCCATTGTGACAGCTGTGTATAATACAGCTCCTTTTCTGCCTGAGATGATCAACAGCGTGCTTTCGCAGAAAACAGAGAATCTGGAAGAGTATTGCCGGGATTACCGCAGAGATTATTACAGGCATATCATGGAATTCATCCTGGTCGATGACGGTTCTACAGATGGCTCCGGGGACATTCTGGATGATTATGCCAGAATCTCAGATAAAATCAAAGTAATACACAAAGAGAATGGCGGCGTATCCTCTGCCAGAAACGCAGGATTAGAAGTGGCAAAAGGAAAGTATATTAACTTCGCAGATTCAGATGACAGACTGTCGGAGAATTTTGTGGAGGAATGTCTGCTTTTTTTTGAACAAAATAATGGTATGCTGACAGTAGTAAAAACTCCTATGAAATTTTTTGATGCACTAAAAGCGGATCATTGGGCTAATTATCAATTTAACAGGAATAATCGTATCGTTAATCCATTTGTGGAACCCAACATAGCTTTTCACAATGTTAATTCATGTGTTTTGAAGTTAACAGATTTGAGAGAAAGAAGGTTTGATACAGCATTATCCATCGGGGAAGATATGCTGTTTGTAAATGAGACAATGATTGCGCCTAGAGATGGGGCAGCAAAAGAACTAAAGGTTGGTCTTGTGGGGAAAGCATGCTACTACTATAGAAAGAGAAGTAGTGGTGCGGATTCTGCCATGGATCAGAATAGATCAAATGCAGATGCATACATGCCCGTTTTAGAAAATGTATATGAAAGAATTTTGCTATATTCTAAAGAGAAATATGGATATATCCCTAAGTGGATTCAATATTCTGTCATGGGACAGTTGCAATGGAGATTTTCGGCGAATGATGCAGGGAGGGCAGGAAAAGAACTTTTAGGCGAGAGTGTCTATTATAAATATAAAGAGAAGGCTTTTTCTTTGTTACAATATATAGATGATGATGTCATTATGGCACAAAAAAAGATTTGGAATGAGCACAAATTTTTTATGTTGCAAAAAAAATATAAGTCTTCGCTTCAGGTTATAAATGAGAATAATGATTTATACTTTGAAATCAACAAAACAAGAATCTCTACACCGTTGGGAAGATGCTACATTAAGTTAGAATTTTTTGATATATCTGAAGATAATCTGCATATAGAAGGCTTTGCCATGAATTATATGCAGGAGGCAGAATTACTGATTTATGTAAATGGGAAAACGGCGTCATATCAGGTGGATACGAAGCGCGATGTAAATAAGTATTCTTTTGATGAAATCGTATTTTTTGCAACACCATTTTCCGCAGATATCCCGGTGGATAAAAAGAATGAAAAATATGAGATTTCTTTTTATGGAAGACTTTCCGGAGTAGAAGTAGAGAAGAGTGACTTCAGGTTTGCCAAAACCATGCCTTTGGCGCAGACCTACAAAAAGTCGTTCTTCGGTAAAAAAGGGTGGATTGCCCGTAAAGAGAATAACAGTTTTATACTGTACAATTCACATTCATTACAGACAATAGCTATAGATTTTGAAAAAGAATTTGAGCAGGAAATCATCGCCGCTAACAATAAGGATAGCGTAAGGGAAATCTTAGAATTAAGGAAACAGGCAATGTTTCTGCAAACTGATAAAGTCAGAAAGATATGGTTGGTTTCTGATCGTATATATTCTGCAGGAGATAATGGTGAAGCCATGTTTCGTTATATAAGTGCCAACCCCGATTCGGATGTAGAAGCATATTTTATTATAGATTCTAATAGTCCGGATTTCGCCCGAATGCAGAATTATGGAAAAGTAGTACCATATGGATCAAAGCAACACTATTTATTACATCTCATTGCAGACTGTATAATTTCGAGTGCTGCCGATGAGTTTGTTATTAATCCATGGTTCGATAATCCACTTGCATCTGAAGTTGTGCGTGATCTATTAGCAAAACCAGAGTTCATATTTTTACAGCATGGTATAACCCAAAATGATTTATCTGACTGGCTAAATAGGTATAATAAAAAAATCACTGGGTTTGTTTGTGCTACGCAAAGAGAAGCGCAGTCAATCCTTGATTATAAATATTTTTATAAGGCAGAAAATGTATGGCTAACAGGATTTCCAAGACATGACAGATTATATAATAATGAAAAAAAATATATAACTATAATGCCTACATGGAGAAAATGGCTTGTAGAAGGGAAGTTAAATAACCCAAACGAAAATTTTGATAAAAGTGAATACTTTGCATTTTATAATAAATTAATAAATTATGGAAGGCTGCTGGATTCAGCGTACAACTATGGCTATACGATTTGTTTTATGCCACATCCAATAATTCAACAGGCAATTGGGAAATTTGATAGAGATTTGCGAGTCATTTTTTCCCCACCGGAAAAGACATATAGGGAAGTTTATGCTGAAAGCAATTTAATTATCACAGATTATTCATCAGCATGTATAGATTTTGCAATATTAAAGAAACCTATCGTATATTGTCAATTTGATGAAAAACAGTTTTTTGAACAGCATACAGTTAAGCATGGATATTTTGATTATTTACGTGATGGATTTGGTGAACTGACATTTGACATGGATTCACTTGTTGATGTAATAATAATGTATATGAAAAATGGCTGTAAGATGTATGAACCATATAAGGAACGTGTAAACGGTTTTTTTGCGTTCCATGATTTGTGTAATTGCGAAAGGGTTTATCAAAAAATAAAGGGGTTATTCTCTGTATAATGGATTTAAAAAATACACCTTTTGTGTAATTGTTCAGAGTCAAGGGAACGTATAGCGCACTATTTCAACGATGGGAAAAGTGTAGTATAGAATCTTTAAGGAAATGTGGTAGTGTCAAGTAGTCTATGAAAAAACCGGGCCGAAAAAATAGGCTCAACTGAA
>CAOKWI010000007.1 GCA_948473115.1 uncultured Lachnospiraceae bacterium
CCCAATAAATCAAGGTTTCAGCAACAAAAAATCAGGTAGGATTTGACACTACCGCTGGAAAAGAGGAGGAAAAAATTATGACGGAAGAAATGATGGGTGCTGTAAACAGCCAGATCTTCGGCGTCTGGTTCCTGATCGGGGCCGCGCTGGTGTTCTGGATGCAGGCGGGCTTTGCGATGGTGGAGACGGGTTTTACCAGGGCGAAGAACGCAGGCAACATTATCATGAAGAATCTGATGGACTTCTGCATCGGTACGGTGGTGTTCATCCTGATCGGATTCGGATTGCTGCTGGGGGAGGATCTGGCAGGCTTTATCGGTAAGCCGGGCTTTGATATCTTTACCGCGTACGAGAATTTTGACTGGTCCAATTTTGTGTTCAACCTGGTATTCTGCGCCACCACCGCTACCATTGTGTCCGGCGCCATGGCGGAGAGAACCAAATTTTTATCTTACTGCGTATATTCCGCGGTGATCTCGGCTCTGATCTATCCCATTGAGGCTCACTGGATCTGGGGCGGCGGCTGGCTGTCCCGGCTGGGATTCCATGATTTTGCGGGATCCTGCGCGATCCATATGGTGGGTGGTATCTCCGCACTGATCGGCGCGAAGATCCTGGGTCCCCGTATCGGAAAGTTTACAAAGGATAAGAGCGGTAAGATTACAAAGGTCAATGCGTTTCCCGGGCATAGTATTCCCCTGGGCGCCCTGGGCGTATTCATCCTGTGGCTGGGCTGGTATGGTTTTAACGGTGCGGCATGTACCAGTGTGGAACAGCTTGGCTCCGTGTTTGTGACCACCACCATCGCGCCTGCGGTGGCTACGGTAGTATGCATGACCTTTACCTGGATCAAGTACGGCAAGCCCGATGTTTCCATGTGTCTGAACGCATCCCTGGCAGGTCTGGTGGCGATCACCGCTCCCTGCGACGTGGCGGATGCCTTTGGAGCCATTGTGATCGGCGCGGTAGCCGGCCTGCTGGTGGTATTCGGCGTATGGCTTCTGGATTATAAGCTTCATATTGACGATCCAGTAGGCGCTGTGGCAGTCCACTGTATGAACGGTATCTGGGGTACCATTGCAGTCGGCCTGTTTGCAACCCCTTCCGCTCCTGGCTATTCCATCGCCGACGGAGCGGGGAATCAGCTTGTGGGTCTTTTCTACGGCGGAGGAGTAAAGCTTCTGGGATTACAGCTTTTGGGCTTCATTTCCGTAGCGGCATGGACGGCTGTTACGATCACCATAGTATTCTTTTTGATCAAGGCAGTGTTTGGGCTGCGTGTCACCGAGGAAGAGGAAATCGTTGGACTGGATTCCAAGGAACATGGCCTTGCTTCCGCCTATGCAGGCTTCTCCATCATTGATGTTTCCGGCGGAGTCATGGATGTCAATGAGAATACAGATCTTGGGGAAGACGAGTATGACGCCGCTTCCGAGACGAAGAAAAATGCGGCAGTTCCCGTGGTGGAGGTTCCCTCCGTATCGGCCTCGGGTATCTATAAGGTAGTCATCATTGCCAAGATGAACCGCTACGACACCCTAAGAAAGTCCATGAATGACCT
Organism: uncultured Lachnospiraceae bacterium; assembly: GCA_948473115.1. GTDB lineage: Bacteria > Bacillota > Clostridia > Lachnospirales > Lachnospiraceae > Acetatifactor. Next base: position 1,562 of record CAOKWI010000007.1, read on the forward strand.
GGGCGTGACTGGCATGACGGTGACCAATGTGATGGGCTGCGGCATCCAGAAGGGTGCGGGGGAAATGTACCGTGGAGTGGAAATGGATGCAACGCTGCTTCCCAAGATCAAGGTGGAAGTGGTAGTCAGCAAAATTCCCGTGAAGGAGGTCATTGCCGCGGCAAAGAAAGCCCTGTATACCGGACATATCGGCGACGGCAAGATTTTTGTTTATAACGTGGATAAGGTGGTAAAGATCCGCACCGGCGAGGAGGATTTTGCGGCTTTGCAGGATGTGGAATAATCAGCTAAAGTGTCGGCGGCGTCATGCTGCTCTGTCCTGGGAGGACGGGACAACGCAGTATGACGCCGCCTGGTTTGCAGCAATTTGCAATATTACAAAGTCAGCCCTGAACAGTTACCGTGGGTTTATAATGTGAAAAGGGTTCAATCCGCATATTTATAAACTTACAGAAAACAGGCGCAGGGGAGACAGGGGTACTTTCTGCGGCGTGAGCGAGATGTGGAGAGGAGACTCCGGCGAGGTGAGCCCCTCTGGCGAACCTTGCCGTGCATGAGGCTCCTCGCAACGCCCATCGAGCCGTCGCAGAAAGTACCCCTGTCTCCCCTGTGCCGTCCCTTTGGCTGATACTTTATAAAGCCAGGGAAAAGTAAGCCTACCGAAACCGTCGGAACCGGACAGTTCCCTCAGGAGTGTTTAGGGGTGGGGGTAAGACTTGACATAGAGCCAAATACGTCATATACTCCTTTGAGGGAAGGCAAAACGGCAATTTCTTTCGGGTGAGGGATATGGAAGAGAAGATTATTTCAGAAGAGACAGCAAAAGCAGAAGAGACAGCAAAAGCAGAAGAGACAGCAAAAGCAGAAGAGACAGCAAAAGCAGAAGAGACAGCAAAAACAGAAGAGACAGCAAAAACAGAAGAGACAGTAAAAACAGAAGAGACCATCGAAAAGAATGGAATAACGGAGGGAGTGATCTGGAAGCAGTTGCTCCTGTTCTTTTTCCCTATTTTGTTCGGTACGTTTTTTCAACAACTGTATAATGCGGCTGATGCCATGATCCTGGGGCGGTTCGTGGGAAAGGAAGCGCTATCGGCAGCAGGCGGAAGTACGGGTACGGTGATCAATCTGCTGGTAGGCTTTTTTGTAGGCCTGTCCAGCGGCGCTACGGTGATCATCTCCCAGTATTATGGGGCAAAACGCAGGGAGATGGTGGGATATGCGGTACATACGGCCATCGCCTTCTGCCTGGCGGCGGGGCTCTTCCTGATGATAGGCGGTTTTGCGGCGGCGCCTTCTATTTTAAGGATCATGGACACGCCGGCGGAGGTATTGGATCTGGCGATCCTCTATATCCGCATTTATTTCCTGGGCACAATAGGAAACCTGATCTATAATGTAGGTGCGGGCATCCTGCGGGCCGTAGGAGATTCCAGGCGCCCACTGTATTTCCTGATTGTGAGCTGCTTTACCAACATCGTACTGGATGTGATATTCATTGTAGTGTGCGGACTGGGCGTGGCGGGGGCGGCCATTGCCACTGTCTCTTCCCAGGCGCTGAGCGCGGTACTGGTGATGGCTGTGCTGATGCGCACAAAGGACATGCACCGTCTGGAACTTCGGAAGATCCGTCTGGACAGAAGAATGTTTTACCGGATTATCAGGATCGGTTTTCCTGCGGGACTGCAGTCGGTCATGTACAGCCTCTCCAATATCATTATCCAGGCTGCGATTAACGCCCTGGGAACGGACACGGTGGCTGCATGGACCGCATACTCAAAGCTGGACTGCATCTTCTGGATGACCATTAATGCTTTCGGTATTTCCATCACTACTTTTGTGGGACAGAACTTCGGCGCGGGAAATCTGGGGAGAGTGCGGAAAGGAATCCGCACATGCCTGTACATGAGCCTGGGCGCTACGGTTTTCGTCTCCCTGGTATTGTATTATGGCGCGCCGTTTATCTGCAAATTCTTTACCACGGATCCGGAGGTGCTGAGGATCGGCCTGGCTATGACCCGGTTCCTTGTGCCTGTTTATGTCACATATATTATTATAGAGATTATGTCCGGTGCGCTGCGCGGCGTGGGGGACTGCTGGATTCCCACGCTGATCTGTCTGGGCGGGATCTGTGTGATCCGAGTCCTCTGGATCATGTTTGCGGTTCCCAGAAAGCAGGATATCTATACCATCATGTTCAGCTATCCCCTGACCTGGGTAGTTACCAGCGGACTTTTCATAGGGTATTATACATGGTTCAGCAAGATTAGCAGAAGGAGAAATCTTCGGGTCTGAGATTTGACATATCAGGCAAAAGAGAGTAGACTGACCTTGGGGAATTAGAAGGGAAGTATAAAATGTCTTTTGCCAATATCATTTTTTTGTTTGTTTTTTTGCCTGTAACACTGTTGCTTTATTGTGTCAGCCGGAAGGAGCACGGAAACCTGGTACTGCTGGCTGCAAGCCTGGTCTTTTACGCGTGTGGTGAGCCGAGATTTTTTTTCATAATGCTCTTGTCGATTCTATGCAATTATTATCTGGCGCTTGCAATCGAGCGTTTTTCGTGGAAAAAATTGTTTCTGTGTCTCAGCATACTGTATAACCTTGGAGTTCTGTTCCTCTTTAAGTACCTGGGATTTTCTGTCAGTGCGTTTAACTTTTTATTCCATGAAAACATACCAGCTTTGGAGATTGCGCTGCCGGTTGGTATTTCCTTTTATACCTTCCAGTCCATGTCCTATGTGATAGATGTATATTGGAACAAGGTGAAGGCGGAACATAATATTCTCGATCTGGGTCTTTATATCTCACTGTTTCCCCAGCTGGTGGCGGGTCCGATTGTCAGATATCATTCCATAGAGAGACAGGTTAAGGACAGGTCTGTTACGCCGGAACTTTTCGGCGCCGGTACAAAGCGGTTTATGTGCGGTTTCTGCAAGAAAGTGCTTCTGGCGAACAATCTGGCCAATGTGACGGATTACTTTTTTGGGAATCCATCCATGGAAAACACCGTTGTGGGCGCATGGGCGGGAGCGGTCAGCTTTTCCCTGCAGATCTATTATGATTTTTCCGGTTATTCTGACATGGCCATCGGCCTGGGGAAAATGTTAGGCTTTGAGTTTGAGGAAAACTTTAATTACCCCTATATCTCAAAGTCCGTTTCGGAATTTTGGAAAAGATGGCATATTTCCCTCAGCAGATGGTTTCGAGACTATGTATATATTCCCCTGGGGGGCTCCAGGGTATCCGTGCCCAGACATATCCTGAATCTGGCCGTGGTCTGGTTTTTGACCGGCCTGTGGCACGGTGCCAACTATACGTTTCTCCTGTGGGGCTTTCTGTATTTTGTCGCGTTGGTGGCAGAGAAATATATCATCCGCCCGGAGGGGAAGAAAAGCAGGTGCTTTACTGTGGTGTACAGGCTTCTGACGCTTGCGTATGTAAATTTCGGATGGGTGCTGTTCCACTCGGACAACGTGGGGGCGGGCATTAGCTATTGCCTTTCCATGATCGGCTTCTATCCTGGGAACGCAGTCATAGACCTGTCCACGATCCGGATACTCAGGGAGTACGGTGTGTTCCTGGCAACAGGAATATTATTTGCCACGCCGGTTGCTTCCCGGTTGTCGGGGATGCTGACAGGGAAATTGCTTTTTGTTGAGAAGCATATTCTCCCGGTTCTGTATTCGACGGGATTTCTGTGGGCGGTTTCCTATCTGGTCCTGGGCGCCCATAACCCCTTTGTATATTTTAATTTTTAGAAGGGAGGCGGATGAAACTGAAAAAGATCAGGAAATTTCTTTCAAGGCTTGGATTATATGGCCTGCTATTTGTAGTCATCCTGTTTCCTCTGGCGGCCGTCAGCGGATTTCGGGCAGCGCAATGCCGGATCAGCGGCAATACGATTCCCAACGAATGGACGCTTGATATGGGCAGTGAGTGGGAAGTGGAGTATATTTCCGCATTCTGGAGGAAGAATGATTTCCTGAATCTGAACGGATTTATGAGAAGGTTCTTGGGGCAGCGGGAGATGAATGACGTGATCAAGCTGAATAATGGATACCTGGCCCGCCCTGTGGGCTATGTCAGCGATGAGGAACTGGAACCGGGGGCGGCGTCACTGGCCAATCTGGACAGGTATCTGACCGCATCCGACGCGGAGTTCCTGGTTGCCGTGGCTCCGGATTCCATCAGCAAATATGATCCGCAGCTTCCGGCGGGAATGGAGGACTACGTAAATGACGACCTGGATCGGATGATCCGCATGCTTACGGAGCGGGGAGTGGAGGTCATGGATTTCCGTGAGGTGATCCATGAAGACGGCATTGACCAGTATACCCTGATGTATAAGACGGATCACCACTGGACTACCAGGGCGGGGTTTTATGCGTACGGGAAACTGGCGGACTGGATTGCAGAAAAGACAGGGGTAAAGGTGGATGAAAAAATACGGGACATTGAAAATTATTCTGTCACCACCTATGAGGGCTGGCATCTGGGAAGTTACGGGCAGAGAACCGGCAGACTGTACGCCGGGATCGATGACTTTGAACTGATCCTGCCGAAATTTGATACGAAAATCACGAATGGTGAGGTGACGGGAACCTTCGAAGAACTTTTTATCAGTTACGATGCTCTCGAGAAGAGGGATATGACTTCCCGTTATACGTACGATGTGACGCTGGAGCAGGCCTGGGGCGACTATACCAATCTTCTGGCGGACAATGATCTTAAGGTGTTGGTGATAGGGGACAGCTTTACGAAAACGGTCTGTCCTTATCTGAATATATCCTACAAAGAGAGCCGCTTTGTACATTATCAGCGTTTGGATGTATTGACAGCGGAATATGTGGAGGAATACGATCCAGATGTGGTCATACTGCTGTATTATCCTGAAAATATGTTAGGACGGGATGGCCTGCAATTCAATATTCCTTCTGTGGAAGAGCCAGCATTATAACCATAGCTGTAGGGAACGGAGATCCGGATAGTTATTGATTACCAAAAAGGAGGTTACAAAATATGTATCTTGCGAGTGAAACACGCTATGAGGAAATGAAGTATAACCGCTGTGGGGACAGCGGTCTGATGCTTCCGGCAGTGTCTTTGGGATTATGGCACAATTTTGGTTCCAACGGGAACTTTGAGACCATGCAGGACATGTGTCGCACGGCCTTTGACAAGGGCATTACCCATTTTGACCTGGCCAATAATTATGGTCCTGCGCCGGGAGCAGCGGAGGAAAACTTCGGGCGGATCCTGACAAAGGGGCTTGGCGCTTACAGGGATGAACTGGTGATCTCCACCAAGGCGGGTTATGATATGTGGCCAGGCCCCTATGGCAACTGGGGCAGTAAGAAGTACCTGGTGGCAAGCCTGGATCAGAGCCTGAGGAGGATGGGGCTGGATTACGTGGATATCTATTACCACCACAGACCCGATCCTGACACGCCCCTGGAGGAGACCGCAAGGGCGCTGGATGGCATTGTGAGAAGCGGTAAGGCTCTCTATGTGGGGATCTCCAATTATAATAAGGAACAGACCATCGCCATTGCGGAACTGTTCAGGGAGATGGGCACGCCGTTTATCATCAACCAGAGAAAATATTCCATGTTGGTGAGGGATATTGAAAAGGACGGCCTGAAGGATTATGCCGCGGCACACGGCATCGGTATCATTACGTTCTGTCCCCTGGCCCAGGGACTGCTGACGGATCGTTATCTTCACGGGATCCCGGAGGACAGCCGTATCCGCACGGACGGCAGGTTCTTAAAGGAGAATGCCATCAACGAGGACACCATTGCAAGGGTGCAGAAGCTGGGAGAACTTGCGGCACAGCGGGGTCAGACCCTGGCACAGATGGCACTGGCCTGGATCCTCAGGGACGGGGACATCACCAGCGTACTGATCGGAGCCTCCAGGCCATCCCAGATACTGGATAATATCGGTATGATCAGGAATACCTCCTTCAGTGAGGAGGAGAGGAGAAGGATTGATGAGATCCTGGCATAAAGGGAATCCTTATGGATTTCGGGGATCATTTATGTGAAAGCATGCAGAGGGTAATCTGATGTAATCAGAGAGACAACGTAACAGAGCCGGCACGCCAATTGCATTTGCAACTGATGTGCCGGCTCTGTTTTCATTGTCCAGTCCGGCTCCTGCAAAACCAGAGAGCGGGAGCATATGATTACTGGAACAGCCTTAAGACATTGGATCTCTGGTTCATCTGACTCTTCAGCATCAGGTTCTGGTACTGATTCAGAAGATCCTTTTTCTTTTTCTCGGAAATTGCCATGGGCATATCCAGATCCTCAATGCGGCTTCTGGCGCTCAACTGCTGCTCGTGGGCATTGGTATTGTAATTGTAGGTGTGTCCCAGGCGATTGGTATAAGCGCCGACGGAGCTTCTGTGGCTGGACAATTTATCCATTGCAGCATCAATCGCACCCAGGTCAAAGTTTCCGCTGGTCACATCAAAATCAGCAATTCCCAGGGCTTCCAGAGTGGTATTTGCCATACCGATCTCCATGCCGCCTCCATTGGGATTGGTTGCCAGATGCAGGTCAGCCATGCTTCCGTCCAGCAGCTTCTGCTCGTTGAAGGTAGTATTTTTGGCAATCTGCTGGATGCCGTCCTTCAACTGGTCAATTTCTGCCTGGAAATATTCCCTGTCAGAGGCGGAATAAGTTCCGTTCATAGCCCTAAGACCGAGTTCGCGGATTCTCTGCAGGTGATCCATCATGCCATCCATGGCGCCATCGGCTATATTCAGGGCGCCTATGCCGTCCTGGATATTCTGTGCGCCTACGCTCAAACCGGTTTCCTGTTTTTTCAGCTTCTGGGCAATGGCAAGCCCTGATGCGTCATCCGCTGCGGTATTGATCCTTTTGCCGCTGGAAAGCTGGGAATAATTATTGCTCACACCGTTCGTTACAGACATCGAACTCATAAGTTCACCTCCCTTTTGGTATAACCTCTCTACTGTACCCTTATTTTACAATTATTTTCCGGAGATATCAATATCAATATGGTATATTTTTCAAGTTTATTTTTCATGTTTTTAAGCGGCATATCGCGGCGTCAATATATTCGGTGGAATTATACAGATGTTTGTGTTAAGATGGGATTAATTGAATGGGACTGACAGCAGGAAACGTGATCTGAAAGGAAACAAGGGCAATGGGGACATATCGGATCTTTAAGGGGAAAAGTGTTTTTTTAAAATTGTTCGGCTCATATTTGTTAATCTTGGGGCTTACACTGGCTGTGGAGATGGGAATTTCTGTACAGATATTAACTGCCAGCCGGAAACAGGTGGAGACACTGAATAAAAGTCTGATACAGCTTGTGCGGAATGAGTGTGATAATCAGATCAGGACGATATACAGAAGCCTGGATGTGCTGGCGTTGGATGAAAAGGTACAATCCCTGTCGAATGTGAAAGGGGAATTCCGTCCCAATAATCAGTACAAGGCTTTTGCCCTTTATGAGGAATTACAAAATATGCGCTTTTCCTCGGATGGATATGAGTTATTGTATGTCTTTTTCAGAAACACGGATTCCGTCGTCAGCGCTTCCGGGAATATGTCCCTGGAAATGTACCATTCGCTTTATTACAAAAATCTTGACATTACGCTGGAGGAATTGCGGGACTATTTAAGCGGGCAGCATTACCATGACATTAAAATAGTATCCGCAGCGGAGAGAACCGGCGCCATTATGTTTACCATGACCAGCCTGAACACGGAAGCAGGAGGAACTGACGCCACCATCGTGATTCAGATCACTCCGGACATGGTAAATGACAGAATTGAGTCCGTCAAATGGAATGAGGATGTGAGGGCGGCAATCCTGAACAGTGAAAATGAGTTTGTCAACAGTGTCGTCTTTCCGGAAGCCGGCGGGTTAACCTATGAAAGTGCGCCCATAGACACTAATTTTTCAATCTGTCTGAATGAGGAAGACTATATAGGCATTGCGATGAAGTCCACGGAAGCGGACTGGATTTATGTGCTGATGGCGCAGGAAGATATCATTGAAGACAGTGCAAATCAGGTAAAAAAATACTGTCTGGCCGGTTTGGGCGTCTGTCTGGCGCTGGGATTTCTCTTTTCGTATTATCTGACGACGCAGAACTATAATCCCATAAAAGGGCTGATGGAGCTGTTTCGAAAGAGGCAGAAGGACCAGGAGGACAATACCGGGCTCCTGCGGGAAAATGAGTATCAGTGGCTGGAGAACCAGGCAAGAAGATTTTTTACGGAACATGAGGATATACAGCGCAATTTGAGCAGAGACCAGAAGAGACTGAAGGATTTCTGCCTCTATAAGCTGCTGACCCAGCCATATGAAGAGCTGGATGCCGTAGAACTGGAGGTGCTGAACCAAAGCGGAGTGACGGATGGGATTCTCAGGGTGGTCTTTTTGTCTGTGGGAGCGGTTCGGGAAGAACGGCGGGAGGAGATGGCGGATGCGGCAGAAGATATGACACAGGAGCTGAAGCTTTTTATCATAAAAAACGTGGCGGGAGAGATGCTGAACGAAGTGTTTCCCTCGGAAATGCTGGACACGGGAAAAGCAGTTATCGCGTTGATCCGCCTGGATGCCATGAATACAGACAATTATGACCTTATGTGGAATGCGCTTTCCAGGGCGTTTGACCTGATAAAGGAAAAATTCCAGTTTTGTATGCAGATTTGTGCGGGCACGGCAAAGGAAGGAGTAGGGGGGGTGCATCTTTCCTATCTGGAGGCGAAGGAAACAGAAGAGTATGCGGCGCTTCTGGATACTTACTATATTAATTACAATGATATCAGGAACAGGAGCAAACGGTATTATTACCCGTTGGAGGCGGACTCCAGGATCATCAATGCGATCATTGCGGGCAAACCGGATATTGTCATACGCTGTGTGAACGAAATCCTGCATACCAACTACCATGAAAATCATATTGCGGTAAAGCTGCTGACATGGCTGATCTATGATCTGCTGGGAACTGTCATGCGGGGAGCCGATGAAATTGGCTGCAGTGACTTTTTCGAGCAATACTGGAAGGATTTCGAGGGATTCGAAGATCTGTCCCGGAAATCCCTGGAGAAGATCGAGGAGCAGTTTGCCGAATTGATTTACGCCCTCTGCGGGGAAGCTGAAAAAAGAAAGAGCGGGGGAGATACCAATCTGGCGGATAAGATCCAGAAGTATATCAGAGAGAATTACCGGGATCCGGATCTGAATATTTCACAGACAGCGCTGCATTTCGAAAAAACACCGGCGTACATTTCCTCCGTCTATAAGAAGCAGACCGGGAAGAGCCTTTTGAAGCTGATCACACAGATGCGGATAGATTGCGCGGTGGAGCTTCTTCAGGAGGGGAAAAGCGTGAACGATACCGCCGTGCTTTCCGGATTCAGGGACAGCAGATCCTTCATCCGGGTATTTAAGGAAAGCACCGGTCTGACACCAGGACAGATGAAAAAAGAATAATTTCCCACTAAAATGGCTATTGCTTTCAGAATTGTGAATCAGAAAACCTTGGTTTTGTCTATGGAACCAAGGTTTTGTCTATATTCAAAACAATGGGAGATGTGATATGTTCGTTACACATCCAGTAGCTACGGATTCGAAAGGAAGAAGCAATTCAGATTTCAGATGATGAAAAAGTAAGATGACGAAAAAGCAAGAAGTCGGAGGAAATGTGTATGAGAAAGAAAAACGTATTAGCGGTCATACTTTCAGCTGCGTTGGCGGCAGCCACACTTGCAGGCTGCGGAGGTACTGATAATAAGGATGGCCTGCAGACAGGAAATTCGCAGACGGGAAGCTCACAGGCAGGAAGCTCACAGACAGACAGCACGCAGGCAGAAACGGGCTCTCAGTCGGGCACTGCATTGACATACTGGTGTGAACTGAACCAGAACGTATCCGCAAACTATTCGAACCTGGGCGAGACTCCTTTTGGAAAGGAATGGCAGAAGGAGACCGGCATCACGGTTGAATTTCAGCATCCGCCTGCTAATCAGGGCAGCGAGCAGTTCAGCCTGATGCTGGCAGACGGAGAGCTTCCGGATCTGCTGGAATACGCATGGATGAATTATCCGGGAGGACCGGAAAAAGCCATCAAGGACGGCAATATTTATGAACTGACCGATATTATTAATCAATATTGCCCTAATCTTAGAAAGTACCTGGATGAAAATCCTGACATTGACAGAATGATCAAGACAGACGAGGGACACTACTATTGCTTCCCTTTTATCCGCGGCGATGACAGGCTCTGTAATACTATCGGCCTTATGCTTCGTCAGGACTGGCTGGAGGAGCTGGATATGGAGGTTCCCACCACGATTGACGAGTGGCATGATGTGCTGGTGGCTTTCAGGGATAAGAAAGGTGCTACGGCGCCTCTTTCCTGGGAATATACCATGGGTTCCCTTACGTCCGCGAATCCGTTTGCATACGCTTACGGAACCTGCCGTGAATTTTACCTGGGCGATGACGGGAAGATTCATTTCGGGCCTGCGGAAGATGGATACAAGCAGTATTTGGAGCTGTTTCATCAGTGGTATGGCGAGAAGCTGATCGACCAGGATCTGGCATCGCTGCAGCTGGATCAGGTCAGCGCGAAGATCACCAGCGGCCAGGCAGGAGCATCCATTGGATGGGCAGGAAGCCGCATGGGGACATGGGTCAATGCCGCGGTACAGACAAACCCTGATTTCATGCTGGTGTGCGCTCCCTATCCCACGATCAACAAAGGCGATCAGCCCCAGATGGGACAGATCGACAACCGCTACCCCAACCAGGGAAGCGTTGCGATTACCACAAGCTGCAAGGATATAGAAGCGGCTGCCAAGCTGATGGATTTCGCATACGGGGAAGAGGGCCATATGATGTTTAACTTCGGCATTGAGGGCGAGTCATATAACATGATCGACGGATATCCTACGTATACGGATGTTATCTTAAACAATCCCGACGGCTGGAGCGTCGCGCAGTCTCTGTCCGCTTATATCAGAGGTAATTATAACGGCCCCTTTGTGCAGGATATCAGATATCTGGAGCAGTACTATACGATTGACACCCAGAAGGAGAGCAATCTGATCTGGGGAGCGACAAATGCTGCAAAATATAAGGTTCCGCCGGTGACGCCTACCACGGAGGAAAGCAAGGAATACTCGACTATCATGAACGAGATCAACACCTATCGTGACGAGATGACATTAAAGTTCATTTTAGGCGATGAGAGCCTGGATAAATTTGACGAATATGTTAAGACCCTGAATGAACTTGGACTGGAAAGGGCGCTTGAAATCCAGAATGCGGCGTTGGATCGGTACAATGCGCGTTAAGGAACCGTAAAATGAGACACCGGGCGCTGAGAATATTTTCATGGCGCCCGATGTCGTATAAACAGATATCCTATCGAAAGTGAAGGGTGGCAAACTATGAAGAAACAGTCTTTTTCCCAGAGGGCAAAAAAGGATTTCAGACGGAACCGCGCTTTATATCTGTTGGTGCTTCCGGTATTGGCCTTCTATATCATTTTCCATTATAAACCCATGTACGGCGCGATCATCGCCTTTAAGGACTATTCTCCCGGTACAGGCATCGCAGCCAGTCCCTGGGTTGGCCTCGCAAATTTTACCCGTTTTTTCAGCGGCCCGTATTTCGCCCGGCTGATCCGCAATACGCTCTTGCTCAGCCTGTACAGTCTCCTGTTCGGATTCCCGGCGCCGATCATCCTGGCACTGCTGCTAAACGAGGTGAGGAATAAAAAGTTTAAGAGCGTTACACAGACGATCACATATCTGCCCCACTTTATTTCCATGATCGTGGTAACGGGAATGATTTCTAACTTCTGTCTGTCAAACGGTCTGTTTAACGATATTATAGTGCTGTTTGGAGGGGAGCGCTCGCCGCTCCTGCAGAATCCGAACCTGTATCGGACGATCTATGTGGCGTCCAGCATATGGCAGGAGGTCGGATGGGGCTCCATCATCTATCTCTCCGCACTTTCCGGAGTGGATGCACAGCTTTATGAAGCGGCCTCCATCGACGGGGCGGGCAAATGGAAGCAAATGCTGAATGTGACTCTGCCGGGCATTTCTCCTACCATTATTACCATGCTCATTTTGAAGATGGGTTCCCTGATGAGCCTGGGCTATGAAAAGACGATCCTGCTTTATAATGCATCGACCTATGAAACGGCGGATATCATCTCTTCCTATACATACCGGGTGGGACTTTTGGATCAGGATTGGAGCTATTCGACGGCCATCGGCCTGTTTAACTCTGTCATAAACTGTGTCCTGTTAGTCATAAGCAATCGTCTGAGTAAGAAGCTCAGCGATACCAGTCTGTGGTAGGAGGTGACATTATGAAAATAAAACGTTCCATGGGTGAGAGGATTTTTGGCGTCTTCAATTACATCATTCTTTCCCTTATCATGCTGCTCTGTTTTTATCCGGTATGGTATGTCCTCGTGGCATCCTTTTCGGACAGCGGCCTCCTGATGCAGCATTCGGGTCTGCTTTTTAAGTCTCTGGGATTTAACACGGATGCCTATGTAAAGGTATTCCAGAATCCCATGATCCTGAGAGGATACGCAAATACGCTGTTTATATTGGTAGTGGGCGTGGTGTTTGATATCATTATGACTTCTCTGGGGGCTTATTTCCTGTCCCGGAAAAACGTAATGTTCAAGAAACCGATCATCATCCTGATTATGTTTACCATGTTCTTTTCCGGCGGTATGATTCCTTTTTACCTGAATTTAAAGGATCTGCACCTGACCAAGACCCTCTGGGGACTGATTATCCCGTTTATGATCAGTACATACAACATGATTATTCTGAGAACTTCCTTTGAAAGTCTGCCTGACAGCCTGGTGGAGGCGGCTCAGATTGACGGAGCCAGCCACTTTAAGATTCTGGGCAGAATCGTATTGCCTCTCTCCAAGGCGATCATTGCCGTCATGGTCCTGTATTATGGCGTGGGCATCTGGAATGCGTGGTTCTGGGCATCCGCTATCATCCGCGACAGGGAGCAATATCCCTTACAGGTAATCTTAAGGGAAATCCTGCTGCAGAATGATGTGGGATCCATGTCCGCAGGTGTCAGTGTGGCTGACCAGGAGGCGGTAGGTATGACAATCAAATACGCCACGATTGTGGTGGCTACCGTGCCGATCCTTTGTGTGTATCCCTTTCTGCAAAGGTATTTTACCAAGGGAGTCATGATCGGGGCGGTAAAGGAATAGTGTGAGCAAAAAGAAACGGAGAGGCAGGATATGAAGGTTTGGGAAAAAAGTGTTTTTAGGGATGCCTATGAGACAGAGCTGGCATACATTGAAACGGTTTTGCGGGGCAGTCTGGATCAATTTGTGGGAGTGTACCCACATGTGAGTGAGAACAACTGGTATCCGGCGGAAAAGAATGTGCTTTGGACGGCTTCCTTTTTTGTCGGCATGTGCTTTCTGGCCTACGAGCACAGCGGGGATAATGTGTTTCTGAAATATGAGAAAGAGCACTTGAGGAGCTTTGAAGACAGGCTGATCAACCGGAATCATATCAGTCATGACCTGGGGTTTTTATATACCCTGTCCTGTGTGGCGGACTATAAGGTGACAGGGAATCCGGAGGGAGACAGGATCGCGAGAAAAGCAGCGCAGATGCTGACAGAACGCTACAACGAAAAGGGCGAATATATTCAGGCATGGGGGGATATGAGGATCAAGTATCCCAATGTAAAGATCATTATTGACACTATGCTGAACCTGCCGCTGCTATACTGGACCGGTGATCCGGAAAAGGCGGCGATGGCGGAAAAGCATGCCATGACGGCCTCCCATACATTGGTCAGGCCGGATTATTCCACCTACCATACTTATCTCATGGATCCGGACACCGGCAAAGCAGTCTGCGGTAAAACGCATCAGGGGCACAGGGATGAATCCATTTGGGCGAGGGGCCAGGGCTGGGCGGTGTATGGCTATGCGCTGTCCTACCGCTACACCGGGAATCATGCATTTCTGTCAATAGCAGAAAAGGCAGCGGAGGTCTTTATAAAAAATCTGCCGGAGAATCTGATTCCCTACTGGGACTTCGACTTCACGGATCAAAATCCTGATATCAGGGATACTTCTGCTGCTTCCATTTTCGTCTGCGGCCTGCTGGAGTTATGCGGCCATGTGCCGGAGGAGAAGGCGGAAGAATATCTTGAGCTGGCCGAAAAGATAATGAAGAGCCTGCGGGAGCAGTACTCCACCAGGGGGCTTACGCGTTCCAACGGTATTTTGACGGAAGGAATGTACCACCGCCATGACGGGGAGGAGGAATGTACCATCTGGGGAGACTATTTCTACATGGAGGCGCTGATAAGGCTTACGAGGGACTGGAAGCCGTACTGGTAAGAGATTACGGCGGATTTGGCATGATTTGACGGAGGGCTGTAATGAGAGAATTGAGAACAAGAAATGATGTGGCGCTGTTGCTGCTGGACTGGATCCGGCCATTAAAGGCACATTACAGTGAGGGAGGAGCCTGGCTGAAGATTGGCGACACTTCGGCCCATTACGGGGAAACGTCCATTCGAATGGAAGGCTTTTCCCGTGTGCTCTGGGGACTCGGGCCTTTGTTTTCCCAACAGAATACGACATTGCCTGAGGAGATAAGACAGGAAATAGAGGAGTGGAAAATGCTCGCCAGGAATGGCCTGATTCACGGGACGGATCCGGACTATGCCGAGTACTGGCTGGATGTGTGGGATTACGACCAGAAGATGGTGGAGATGGCCGCAATCGCCAATGCCCTGATGCTGGCGCCGGGGGTGTTCTGGGAGCCTTTGACGGTGGAACAGAGGCAGAATGTGTATAACTGGCTGAATCAGATCAATGCCCACAAGGTACATCCCAACAACTGGAGATTCTTTCGGGTACTGGTAAATATGCTGTTTCGGAAGCTCGGGCTGCCGGAGGACAGGGAGTGCATGCAGGACGATTTGAAGGTAATAGAAAATTGCTATGAAGGAGACGGCTGGTACTTTGACGGCAATCCCGGACAGAAGGATTATTATATTCCCTTTGCCATGCATTATTACGGACTGATTTATGCGGCGCAAATGAAAGAGTATGACGCGGAATACTGCAATATACTCCGGCACAGGGCGGAAAGCTTTTACTCTGACTTTATTTACTGGTTTGACAGGGATGGAAGGGAAGTGCCTTTTGGCCGGAGCCTGACCTACCGCTTTGCCCACAGCGCGGCTTTTGCGGCTATGGCTTTTGCGGGGATTCCTGTACCTGTGGGAGAGCTGAAGCACCTTGTGCTGGGGAATCTGCGGTATTGGATGAATCAGCCCATACTGGACTGTGCCGGCATCCTGACGATAGGATATCAGTACCCGAATCTGATCATGAGCGAAAGATATAATGCGCCCGGCTCTCCCTACTGGAGCTTCAAGACGTTCCTGATCCTTGCACTTCCTGAGGAACATCCCTTCTGGCAGGCCGGGGAAGTAAAGCCGGCACTGGAAGGGAAGAAGCTTCTGGCGCATCCCAACATGATCGCCGTACACGAGCAGAGCGGGCATACGCTCTTGTACCCCGCCGGACAGCATTCGGCAAACTTCGGAAACACCACTGCAAAGTACCAGAAATTTGTGTATTCCAATCTGTTCGGATTCAGCGTTTCACGGGGAACGGATTTGGAGGATGGAGCATTTGACAATACGCTGGCGGCCACGAGAGCGGGTGAGAACTGTTGGCGGATGCGCAGGGAGATCAGGCAGTTTGAGGTTACAGAGGAGTATACCAGAACAGTTTATGAACTGCTTCCCGGAGTGACGGTGGAGAGCTTTATCATTCCGCAGCCTGAGGGACATATCAGAATACACCATATAGAGACGGAGGAGGACATCGAACTGGCTGACGGCGGGTTTGCCATCAGGATGGAGGATGGAATGGTTCGCATGGATGCTTCCATGATTCAAACTGCAGATCGGGAAACGCACTGCCGTTTCCCGTGGGGAAATGCGGGGGCTGTCAATATGGAAGGCGAGGGAGAGGCAAAGCTGGTGACACCCTTCCCGAACACAAACCTGATGTATGGTATCACTGTGATCCCCACAATTTACTTTAAGCTAAAGGCAGGAAAATACAGCCTGAAAAATTATTTTTATGGGGTGCAGAAATGAATATCTATTATCAGCTTTTGAAAAAGTGGTGCGACAGATTGCTGGAGCTACAGATAACAGAGAAGGCCATGCCGGAGCTTTACGGAGGGATACTCTGTCCCTCCTGCGGGAGAATACACGGCAGGTGCAGTGACGCCATGTATCCCATGCTTTACCTGTACAGGACAACAGGGGAAAAAAGGTACAAGGACTGCAGTATGGCTCTCTTTGCCTGGAGTGATAACATGTATCATGAGGAAGGCTTTTTCTACAATGATACAAATAGCAGCTGGCGCGGGATTACTGTGTTTTCCGCGGCGCAGATGGGTGAGTGTCTGCTGGACTTCCGGGAGTGTCTCACGGAGAAAGAATTTCAGCGCATCTCAGCGCGGTTTATAAGGTGCGCCGAGTACCTGATGGAGCATATCGAGGAAATCGGCGGAAATATCAATTATCCTGTTACCTGCGCCTATACCATGGCGGTGGCGCATGCGGTGACGAAAGAGGAAAAATATGCGGTAAGGGCAAGGGAACTTGCCCATAACACAAAGGGTTATTTCACGGAGGATGGCCTGCTCTACGGGGAGGGACATGAGAGACGGTATGTCAGTCCCAAGGGCTGCCGTCCTGTCGATATCGGATATAATGTGGAGGAATCTCTGCCGGCATTGCTGCAGTATGCTCTGCTGGAGGAGGACGAAGAAATACGCCGGCTTGCAGTCGGCGCAATGAGGACGCATCTGGAATTTATGCTGCCGGACGGAGCGTGGGACAACAGCTTTGGCACCAGAAATTATAAGTGGAGCTACTGGGGAAGCAGAACCTCGGACGGGTGTCTGACGGGATACGGAATGGTGGACGACGCTGTTTTCCGGGAGGCGGTAAAGCGAAATACGCTGCTTTTGGCACGATGCACCTCGCAGGGGCTGCTCTGCGGCGGTCCCATGTTTGAGAGCGCAGGGGAACCGGCCTGTGTACATCATACCATCTGTCATGCCAAGGCATTTGCGTTGCTGCTGGAAAAGGCGTCGAAAGAGCAGATGAAGAAGCTGAATGATTTCCGGGAACAGATTTTTCTGCCCTCCGACCTGCGTGACGGGATACAGTTTTTCCCCTCCGTGCATGTGCTTCTTCTGGGAAAGGGGGCATGGCGGGCGACCATCACGGGGTATGATGTCGAGTACTGCAAATGGGGACACCCCTCGGGGGGAGCGGTCAGTCTCCTGTGGAACAAAGCATATGGCCCCATATGCACCGGCACCATGGGACATTATGAATTGGTAGAGCCTAACAATATGCAATTGCCCAGAAAGAACAGAGCCTCCTGTCTGACGCCGCGGATCGAGTGCATCCGGGACGGCAAGGAATATAGAAGCATTTATGATAAGACAGTCCGGCTGGAATGGGAGGATAAAGGAGACCTGCTTCTGGTGACGGCATCAGGCAGAATGACGGCATCGGATGACAGCGTGGGGGAAGCTTTTGTACTGCGATATGAAATGAGTGAAAATACCTTTGTCATGGAAGCCTGCTGTAATGAGCGGGAAGCGTGCCTGATCATACCAAAGGTATCCCGAAAAGGGGGCGGGGCAGCGACAGAGTTTTCGCCAGTGGGGGGGATGCAGGCTGTAAAGGTATGCCTGCCCATGGTGAAAGGAGATCCCGTCCGATGCGTCTTAAGCGTGGATCAGGAACACGGGATCGCCATTTCTTGAAAGAGAGAATAGAGGGAACCGAATAGAAAGAAAAAAGGGAAACAACAGAAGGGAAACAACAGCTATGGAAAAATGGACAAGGTCACTCTATCAGCCGGTCCTTCCCATGGGGAGAGATGGGAAAAGGATTACGGCCTGTGAAGAACATATTGCTCTTTCCAGGGAAGCCGCAAAGGAGGGTATGGTTCTCTTAAAAAACGAAGGGAATACATTGCCCTTACGGAAGGGCAGCAGGATTGCCCTGTTCGGAAAGGGAAGCTTTGACTATGTGAAAGGAGGCGGGGGAAGCGGAGACGTAACCGTTTCTTACGTCCGGAATTTGTATGAAGGGTTCTGCCAGTTGTCGGACAGGGTCAGTGTATTTGAAGAATTATCTGCTTTTTACGGGGAGAATGTGAGGCGGCAGTATGCCGAGGGGAGAGTTCCCGGAATGACTGTGGAGCCGGAGATACCCGATGCCCTGCTGCAAAAGGCGAGAGCCTATACCGACACAGCCATCATCAGTATCTGCCGCTTCTCCGGCGAGGGCTGGGACAGGAAGGCGTCCGGAACGGAAAGCGGCGGCGCCGGAGCAGAAAAGGACAAAATGTCTGTGGTGTCGAATGAGATATTTGAGGATGGAGATTTCTATCTGACCCGCAGGGAAAAGGCCATGGTGGAGACAGTGACCAATGCTTTTGACAGGGTTATCGTTGTCATGAATGTGGGTGGGATGATAGACACTACATGGTTCAGCGAGAACAAAAAGATTCAGGCGGCGCTTATGGCATGGCAGGGCGGTATGGAGGGCGGCCTGGCGGCAGCGGAGCTTCTGACGGGAATAGGAAACCCCAGCGGAAAGCTGTCTGACACCTTTGCGGCACGGCTGGAGGACTATCCCTCTACCGGCCATTTTCATGAGTCTGAGAAATATGTGGATTATACAGAGGACATTTATGTCGGTTACCGGTATTTTGAGACTATTCCGGGAGCGGCGGGGAAGGTGAATTATCCGTTTGGGTTTGGATTGTCGTACACGCAATTCACCCTGGGAGCGCCGGCAGTGGAGGTGACCGGCGGCAGCATCAGGGTGTCAGTGGAGGTATGCAATACGGGGGAGGTGCCGGGAAAGGAAGTGGTGCAGGTATATTACAGCTCGCCGCAGGGAAAGCTGGGAAAGCCCGCAAGGGAGCTGGCGGCATTCCGCAAGACAAGAATGCTTGTCCCCGGGGAAATACAGAGGGTAATTCTGTGCTTTAGGGTGGAAGATATGGCCTCCTTTGATGATCTTGGCAAAATAAAAAAGGCGGCCTACGTTTTGGAAAAGGGAAGGTATCATTTCTACATAGGAACTTCTGTGCGGGAGGTCATGGAGGCTGATTATGTCATGGATCTAAACGAGGATATCATTGCGGAACAGCTTTCCAGCAGGCTGTCGCCTGTCCGGCTGAAGAAAAGACTGCTCTCCGATGGACGGTATGAAGAGCTTCCTCAGGGTGAGGCGGTAGATACGGATGCCAATATATTGACAAGGCTGGATCCCGGGGCTGTGGACGGTTACGCTCCCTCCGTGAGATCCCGGGTAAGGCGGCATATGTGGGAAAAACCGGGCCGGCGTTTCTTGAAGGAGGTAGCGGAGGGAACATGCTCGATGGAGGATTTCCTGGCACAGCTTTCTGACGAGCAGCTGGCAGATCTTCTGGGAGGACAGCCTGACACCGGTGTGGCGAATACGTTTGGCTTTGGCAATCTGCCGGAATATGGTGTACCCAATATTATGACGGCGGATGGGCCTGCGGGTCTTCGCGTAAATCCGGAATGCGGCGTTTGTACCACGGCATGGCCATGTGCCACGATGATTGCGTGTACCTGGAATCCCCGGCTGGCGGAACGAATCGGCGCGGCAGGAGGCGCTGAGGTCAAGGAAAATAACATTGCCGTCTGGCTGACACCTGCCATCAATATTCACAGGAGTCCTCTGTGCGGCAGAAATTTTGAGTATTATTCGGAGGATCCTTTTCTCACGGGGAAAATGGCGTCGGCTATGGTGACCGGAATCCAGAGCAATCATGTGGCGGCCTCAGTAAAGCACTTTGCCCTGAACAACAAGGAAACAAACCGCAAGAACAGCGATTCCCGCGCCTCCGAGAGAGCCATCAGGGAAATTTATCTGAAAGCCTTTGAAATTGTCGTAAAGGAAGCAAAGCCCTGGAGCATTATGTCTTCCTATAACATTATCAATGGCCGCAGGGCATCCGAAAACAGAGAGCTTCTGGAGGATATCCTGCGGGGAGAATGGGGCTTTGACGGTATGGTGACCACGGACTGGTGGACCTTCGGAGAACATTACAAGGAAATAAAGGCAGGCAATGATGTAAAGATGGGCTGCGGTTACACCGAGAGAATCATGGAAGCCCTGCAGAAAGGCGCAGTTACCAGGAAAGAGCTGGAAATCTGTGCGGGAAGAGTATTAGGACTGATTTTAAAGGTCGATTGAGCAGGCTGCCCTGCGGGGTAACGGTGAGCCGGGATCCGCTGTCTTGTGCGGATCCCGGCTCTTGCTTTGCCTTGCCAAACATGTGCCATAGTATGGGAAGACTGCGAAGTATTCTTCAAAGCGAGATTGCTCGCTTTTTGCCTTGCCGAAAATTTATCATAGTGTGGGAAGACTGCGAAGCATTCTTCAAAGCGAGCCTGCTCGCTTTTTGCCTTGCCGAAAATGTGTCATAGTGTGGGAAGACTGCGAAGCATTCTTGCAATTGTCACGAAGTGACAATTTTTTAACGGCCATAAAAAATCTGTGCGATGGGTGAGTCGGGGGAAAGGATCAATGTCTTGTTCCCGCCCCTCATGGAGGCTTTCACGGCGTCCAGACTTCTGACGAAGGAGTAGAAGTCCTGCTTGGACTCGTCGTTGTATGCCTCCGACAGGATCCGCATGTATTCCGCCTCGCCCTCGGCGATCAGGATCTCCGCCTCTTTCTGTGCCTCGGAAAGCATTACCGTCACTTCCTGGTCCGTGGTATTCCTGATCTTCTGTGCTTCGGACTGTCCCTCGGCAGTGTAGGTGGCCGCAATGTTGTCGCGCTCGGAAATCATTCTCTCGTAGACAGCAGCCTTATTGTCGCTGGGCAGATCCAGCTTCTTGGTCTCAAAGGAAAGGATCCGGATGCCGTACTGGTCCAAAGAGGCACCGATGTTGTCCAGGATCGCCTGGGACAGCTGGCCGTTGCGGCCGGAGATCACTTCGTCCTGACTGGTGCTGCTGATGATGTTTTTGGTAGAGTTGTACACAATGGCATCCAGCCTGCTCTCTGCGTTGGGGATGGAGCAGTTCAGGGTCTGGGCAAATTTCAGCGGGTCCGTGATATACCAGAGGATATAGCTGTCACAGATCATGGTCTTTTTGTCGCTGGTAATCACGTCGGAGGCGGACAGGTCATAGAGCAGGATCTGTTTGGGAAGTGTGTCCACCGTCTGGATAAAAGGAATCTTGAAGCTGATGCCGGCCTGGTCCACCACATGGTCTATCTTGCCGAACTGCCGGACAAGGCTGTATTCGTTCTCATTGGTGATGACAATGCTGGAAGCGCCGACGATGAGCAGGAGAAACAGCACTGCGACCAGGAGTATTTTCTTCATTGTTTTCATAATATTGCACTTCCTTTCCTACTGCTCCGCGGCGGAACCGCTGCTGCCGTTGTCGCTGCTGTCATTATGGTTGCTGCCGTTACTGCCATTGCTGCCGCTGTAACTGCCGCTGCTGACTGTCCCGGCGCCCGGTGCGGAGCCGTTACCGTCTGATGAACCGCTGCCCGGATTGGTGAAGGATTCCAGGGGATAGAAGGTCTGGGTGCTGCCATTAGGGCTCTCGATGATCACCTTCAGGTCGGGCAGGATATCCTCCATTGCCTCGTAAAACATACGCTGTTTGGTGATGGCGGGGTTTTTGATATATTCCTCATACATGGCGTTAAAGCGGGCCACTTGCGCCAGAGCTTCATTGATACGCTCCGTCTTCTGCGCCTCCGCATCCTTGATGATGCCGTCCGCCTGCGCCTGTGCCAGGGGGATTTGCTCGTTGCGGTACTTGTTGGCGTTGTTCAGGGCGGTTTCCTTGCCCTGCTTTGCGGTCTCTACGGATTTAAACGCTTCCATGACCTCCGCGGTAGGGGGCTCGGAATCCTGGATGGTGATGTTGACCAGCTGGACGCCGATATCCTGTTCCTCCAGGCGGGCCAGAATCATTTCCCGTATGGCGGCCTGGATCTCGTTCTTGCCGGTGGTCAGCACATCGTCCACAGAGTAGCTGCTGATCACGGTACGGATACAGCTCTGGCTGATATTGCGCAGGATCGCCAGGGGATCCTGGGAGGCATACATGGCCTTTACGGGATCACTGTAACGGTATTCCACATAAAAGTCAACATCAATAAAATTAAAGTCCGAGGTGATCATAAGGGATTCGTCATTGTCGACTTCATTGGTGTCTGAATTGTAGCCGATGGTAAAGCCCTGGATCGTGGTGTTTACCTTCCTGACCTGCTGGATAAAAGGGATCTTGAAGTGCAGGCCGGGGTCGGTCACCGCCTGGGCGCGTCCCAGCGTGATCAGGACCGCCTGCTCCTTCTCCTTGATCTCATAAGCGGAATTAGCGGCCAGGAGCAGAAGCACGATCACGGCAATGACAATGCCTGCTATTTTTCCTCCGCTGCCCTTTTTTTTCTTTGCATCATCGGCTCCGCCATCCACTGTCTCGAAACCGTTTTTGCGATTGCGAAAAGATTCACCTTTCATAGTAAAAACTCCTTCCTGTAAACCGGACGTTGATATCATCCCTGACATTGTAACAATCATACCAGCGGAAGCGGGAAAAGGCAATGGCACGGCAGCCCTGCAAACTAAAATTTTTATAAAACGGAAATGAAAAGTTTATTGCGCAATGGTTTTGCGTAAGGTATTATTTAAGTGTAGTGGCCTGCGTGCCGGATGATTCGGACTGACCGGGACACAGGTCGTATGTTGGCGGAAGGTTAGGGGACTGTCGATAAATAACTTGTGCAGACAATGCAGCGGATGGAAATACATGCAAGTCAAATGCATAAGCTATTTTCGGACAGTTCCTAAGGAAAGGATGGGAGAAATATGAAAGTATATGTCTGCTTCCCGGAAGGGAAAGCAAAAGCGCTTACAATGAGCTATGACGACGGCAAGATCCAGGATGAAAGGCTGATCGGTATTTTTAACCAATATGGGATCAAAGGTACCTTCAACCTGAACTACGGACTGATGGACAGGGAACAGGAGCCTCCCCGGATTCCAAGAAATCGAATCGCGGAACTGTACAAGGGGCATGAGGTGGCGACCCATACCATGACCCATCCCACCATCGAGAGATGCCCGCTGACGGAAGTGGCGGAAGAGATCCTGGAGGATAGAAAGGGACTGGAGAAGCTTACGGGACAGCTGGTGAGAGGCCACGCCTATCCAAACGGCTCCTACAGTGAAGAGATCAAGCAGCTGTTCAGACAGCTTGGCATTGCCTATGGCAGGGTGGTTCCCTCCGTGCCGGATTTCGCATTGCCCGCCGATCCCCTTGAGTGGCATCCCACCTGCCACCACAACGATCCCGAATTGATGAAGAAGGCGGAATTTTTCGCCGATTTCCAGAAGAAGCAGTATCTCAAGCTGATGTATGTATGGGGGCACAGCTATGAGTTCGACAACAACGATAACTGGGAGGTCATTGAAAGGTTCTGTGCGTATATGGGCGGCAGAGAGGACATCTGGTATGCCACAAACATTGAGATCATCGACTATATGGAGGCGGCAAAGCGCCTGAAATTCTCGGCCGATAACGAAACCGTCTGGAATCCCAGCGCCCGGAGCGTATGGCTGCAGGTGGATGACAGCGGATATGTGGAAATAAAAGGCGGCTGTACGGTGAACCTGAATGAATAGTTCCGGCGGAGAGACATTTCAGAACGCCCTGGCCGATTTTACCTTTGAGACCGCCTGCGGGGGAGCCATCCGGCATTTGGCTGACAGCGGCCTTACGCTGAAACAGATCATGGATAAGCTGGATTATCCGATCTCCGCCGAGCGTGTGCGGAAAGCATTGTACAAGCACCTATGTGACAGTGGCGTCATATTGGAGGAGTCTCCGGAAGCGGGCCTTCCCGGGGCAAAGCCGGAATACGTCCTGGAGTACAATTCCTACGGCAAGCCCAGCTACCGGAGGAAAAGTGCCCCGGGCGCCGGGGAAAGCGGGGCGGATCATGGGCCGGAGAGAACTGTCTGGAAGGAGATTCTTTATACGGCAGAGATGGCAGTGTCAGGCAGGGCGGCTGGTGTCTCGGAACCGGGGTTGTCTGCGTTTCTGGCCGGAAGGATCTCATCCAGGCAGGAGAAATCCGTATACATTTCCTGCGATTTTGGCATCCCTGATTCTCCGGCAGCAAAGGGAATCCTTCTGCTGAACGGCCGTCAGCGGGAATATCTGGAAGGGATTCCCTGGCCCTGCCGCAGGGTATATTACAGACTTGATCACCGGATGACGGAAATACTGTGCAGTTTATATGAGCTCCACGCATATGAGGGGATCTGCTATTTCCTGTCATCCCGGGAGAAAATTTGTATAGGATAAAAGTGTGCAATCATCAGCGTTTCCCTAAGAAAATCTAAATTGCACACTGAGGAATCCCCAAATGCGGGCATTCTTCTCACAGATGACATTTCAGGAAAGGAGAACAACATGAAAAATTACATTATGGCATTGGATCAGGGGACAACCAGTTCCCGCTGCATTCTTTTCGACAAGTCAGGCAATATCTGTTCCATGGCACAGAAGGAATTTACCCAGATTTATCCCCAGCCCGGATGGGTGGAGCACAATCCCATGGAGATCTGGTCCTCCCAGCTGGCGGTGGCCACGGAGGCCATGGCGATGCTGGGAGCGGGTGCGGAACAGATATCCGCCATCGGCATTACCAATCAGCGCGAGACTACCATACTATGGGACAGGAATACGGGGGAGCCCGTATACAATGCGATTGTGTGGCAGTGCCGCCGCACCGCGGATATGATCGACGCGCTGAAGGAAGACGGTTTTGACCAGGTGATCAGGGAGAAGACGGGACTGATTCCTGACGCTTATTTCAGCGCTTCCAAGATAGCCTGGATCCTGGAGCATGTGCCCGGCGCAAGGGAGAGGGCGGAAAAGGGCGAACTCCTCTTCGGCACAGTGGATACCTGGCTGATCTGGAATTTGACCAAGGGCGAAGTCCATGTGACGGACTATACAAACGCGTCCCGCACCATGCTCTATGATATCCACAAGCTGTGCTGGGATCAGGAGATCATGGACAGATTCCGGATCCCTGCTTCGATCCTGCCGGAAGTGCGTCCCTCCAGCCAGGTCTATGGACACACGAATGCCGGTGTGCTGGGCGGGGAGATTCCCATCGCGGGAGCGGCGGGAGACCAGCAGGCCGCGCTGTTCGGACAGTGCTGCTTTGAACAGGGGGAGGCCAAGAATACCTATGGAACCGGTTGCTTCCTGCTGATGAATACGGGAAAGGATGCCATCACATCCAAGTCAGGGCTTCTGACCACCATTGCCGCCAGCACCTCCGAGAAGCCGGAGTATGCGCTGGAGGGCAGCGTGTTTGTGGCGGGCGCGGGCATCCAGTGGCTCAGGGACAGCATGCGCATGATCAAGAGCGCCCCCCAGTCCCAGGAATATGCGGAGGCAGTGGAGGATACCACGGGAGTGTATGTGGTTCCCGCCTTTGCCGGAATGGGAGCGCCTTACTGGAATCAGTATGCCAGGGGTACGGTGGTGGGGATCACCAGGGGCTGTACCAAAGAGCATTTCATCCGGGCCACCCTGGAATCCATCGCATACCAGACCGCGGATGTGCTGAAGGCCATGGAGCAGGACAGCGGCCTGCATCTGAAGAGCCTGAAGGTGGACGGCGGTGCCAGCGCCAACGATTTCCTGATGCGTTTCCAGGCGGATATTGTCAACACGCTGGTGCACAGACCCAAATGTATTGAGACCACGGCCCTGGGAGCGGCTTACCTGGCAGGCCTGGCTGTGGGATACTGGAAGGATAAGGACGAGATCCGTGAGAACTGGCAGATTGGCGCGGTGTTTGAGCCTGCCATGGAGGATGAGAAGCGGGCGGCGCTGCTGAAAGGCTGGGAAAAGGCGGTCAGATGTGCCCTGGTATGGGCAGAGGAGGAGTGACGGAACAATGTTAGTGCAGAAATATAAGGATATGTTGTCGGGGAAGTCTGTGATCAGGCAGCTCGCGGAGTTTGCCACTGCCAGGGGGCAGGAGATCGGGTATGAGAATGTATTCGATTACAGCCTGGGGAATCCTTCCGTTCCCGTTCCCCAGGCGTTTACGGATGCCATGATCGAGATGCTGCGGACGGAGGATACAGTGCTGCTTCACGGATACAGCCCCAATCTGGGTATCACTTCCGTGAGGGAGGCGATTGCCGCTTCCCTGGAGAAACGGTTTGGCCTGCCTTACCGCAGGGAGCATATTTTCATGGCGTCCGGCGCTGCGGGTGCGCTGGCCCATGCGTTCCGGCTGGTGACGGAGCCGGGGGACGAGATATTGACTTTCGCGCCCTTTTTTCCGGAATATAATCCCTATGTCAATCTGAGCGGCGCCGTGCTGAAGGTGGTTCCGCCCGATACGGAGACCTTCCAGATCAATTTTGAAAAGTTTGAGGAGATGCTGACGGAGAAGGTGATGGCAGTGCTGGTCAACACGCCCAACAATCCCTCCGGCGTGGTATATTCCGCGGAGACCCTGGAACGGCTGGCGCAGCTGCTGCGGGAGAAATCGCGCCAGTACGGGCACGACATTTACCTGATCTCCGACGAGCCCTACAGGGAGATTGTGTTTGAAGGGGTGGAGGCGCCCTGTGTATCCTCTTTCTATGACAACACCATTATGTGCTATTCCTTCTCCAAGTCCCTGTCCCTTCCGGGGGAGAGGATCGGCTATGTGGCCGTGAATCCCAACTGTAAGGACGGGGAGACCATGGTCAATATGTGCGTTCAGATCTCCAGGGGGATCGGCCATAACTGTCCGCCCTCCATCATTCAGCTGGCAGTGGCCAGGGTGCTGGACCAGACGGCGGATCTGGGCGTTTATGAGACAAATATGAACCTGATTTATAAAGAACTGATGGAACTGGGCTTTCAGTGCGTGAAGCCGGGGGGGACCTTTTATATCTTTCCGAAGGCGCTGGAGGAAGATTCCCAGGCATTCTGCCGGAAGGCCCTGAAATATGATCTGGTCCTGGTGCCTGCGGACACCTTCGGAGCACCCGGATTTTTCCGCATGGCGTACTGCATCGACACGGAGAAGGTGGAGCGTTCCCTGCCGGTATTGAGAAGATTTGTGAAGGAAACTTATGGAGGATAGTGTGAAACATAAATTTTTCACACGCAAATTTGTGCCTGCGGCCAACATACAACAAAAAGCGTATGCTTTTCGTTGTCAAGAATTCGCAGGTTACGGAAAGGCAGGGTTATTAGTATAATGTATCAGGTTGGTTTGATTTTGGAAGGCGGCGGCATGAAGGGGCTTTACACTGCCGGCGTGCTTGATTTTTTCCTGGACAAGGATATCATGTGCTCCAGTGTTTACGGCGTCTCCGCAGGCGCGTGCAGCATGTGCAGCTACCTGTCGAGACAGCGGGGCAGGACAAGGGATGTCAATATTGATTATGTGGACAGTAAACGATATTGCGGCGTCAGGAGCCTTTTGACCTCCGGCGATCTGTTCAATGCCACCATGCTCTATCATCTGATCCCGGATTATCTGCATCCCTATGACCATAAAGCGTTTGCGGCGTATGAGGGAAAGGCCTACAGCGTTGCCACAAACATTGTCACGGGCAGGCCGGAGTATTTCCGCATCCGGGATATGAAAGCGGACATTGAAAAAATCCGCGCTTCCGCTTCCCTTCCCCTGGTGTCAAGGAATGTGGAGATTGGCGGGAATTATTATCTGGACGGGGGGCTCAGTGATTCCATTCCCCTGCAGAAATCCATTATGGACGGCAACCGGAAGAATATCGTGGTCATGACAAAGGAAGTGGGTTATGTCCGTCAGCCCACTGCGCATTTGGCACTCATAAAAGCGCGCTATCTGAAATATCCTAAAGTAGCGGAGCTGATGGCGGAGCGCCATATCAATTATAATGACCAGGTGGCTTATATTGAGAGACAGCAGGCAAACGGCCAGGCCTTCGTGATCCGTCCCCGGTTTGCCAGCGAGGTGGGCAGGGTGGAAAAGGACGCGGATAAGCTGAGGGCTCTGTACCGGCAGGGTTATGAGGAGGCGGAAGCCTGCTACGGGGAACTGAAGGCATATCTGGAGGACTGAGGCATAAAGTAATGTAAACGGGAGATGAAATTTATATGTGGGAAATTATCAAGGCGATTATTTATGGTGTGGTAGAGGGGATTACGGAGTGGCTGCCCATCAGCAGTACAGGCCACCTGATCCTTGTGGAGCAGCTCATTCCTTTCCAGGGAGTCAGCGGAGACTTCTTTGGCATGTTTGACGTGGTCATCCAGCTTGGGGCCATCCTGGCGGTGGTGCTGCTGTTTTGGAAGCAGATATGGCCCTTTGCCCTTACCAGGAAAGAGCGGCAGGGGCGGACAGGGCCTGCTTCCTATTTTAAGAAGGATATCTGGACACTCTGGTTTAAGATCCTTGTGTCCTGCGTGCCGGCGGCGGTCATCGGCGTACTCTTTGACGATGTGTTCGACGCGCTGTTCTATAATCCGCCCTGTGTGGCTATTGCGCTGGCGGTGTTCGGCGTTGCTTTTATCCTGATTGAAAACTGGAATAAAGGCCGGAAACCAAAAGTGACATCACTGTCGGAAATCACATACCAGACTGCCTTGCTGATCGGAGTGTTCCAGCTGATCGCGGCTGTATTTCCCGGCACTTCCCGCTCCGGAGCCACCATTGTGGGAGCGCTGCTGATCGGAGTGTCCAGAACCGTTGCCGCAGAGTACACGTTCTTCCTGGCGATTCCGGTGATGTTCGGCGCCAGTCTGCTTAAGGTGGTGAAATTCGGTTTTGCATTTACGTCCCTGGAGCTGATGCTTCTGGTGATCGGAACGGTGGTGTCCTTTGTGGTATCGCTGTACGTGCTCCGCTTTTTGATGGGGTATATCAAGAAACATGATTTTAAGGTCTTCGGCTGGTACAGGATTGTGCTGGGCATTGTAGTGCTGTTATATTTTGGTTTTTTTTCGTAAAATACTAATAAAATGTTGACATTTATCGATAAACAGAATATACTGCTTGTGTCGGAGAGTGAAAAAATCTGTTTTATAGGGAGAAAAGAGGATATTATTGCTTCATAAATGAAGGGAGAGAAAAGTTATGGCAGCAGATAAGAAGGCAACCACAAAGGTTGAAGCACCCAAGGCAGTAGCAGCTAAAAAAGCAGCTGCGGACACTAAGACAGCGGCGCCTGTTAAGGCAGAGACGGAAAAGAAAGAGACAGTTAAGAGTGAAGCGGCTGTGAAGAAGACAGCAGAGGCAAAGAAGACGGAAGAGAAGAAAGCAACAGAGACCAAAAAGGCAGCAGCGGCAAAGAAGACAACTACCGGAACCGGACGGGGAAGAAAACCGGCAGCAGCTAAGAAGGCAGAGTTAAAGAGTGAACTTCATCTTCAGTTTGGCGGCAATTCCTATACACAGGAAGACATGGTGAAGATCGCTAAAGACGTATGGAAATATGACCTGAAGCAGAAGGTCGGGGATCTGGAAAGCGTTGAACTGTATATCAAGCCTGAAGATCATGCGGTTTACTACGTGATGAACAAGGAGTTCACGGGCAGCTTTTATATTTAGGGACTGATAAAGAATTAGTTTTCATAAAGTATCACATAAATTAAAATCCGACTATCTGGAAAACCCTGGCGGAACTGGCAGTATGGCGATGGCCTCTGCTGACCGTCAGGGTTTTTTAATAATTATTTTATATTTATTTCTGTGAAAATCGGTTGACAATATATGGGGTAAGTGATATTTTATGGTTAGCGGATGTTAGCACTCCCTTTTGACGAGTGCTAATAACAAAAAGAAAGGCGGAGAAGGAGGTATAGAAATGGAACTGGATGACAGAAAGAAGAAGATTCTTCAGGCAGTTATCCGCAATTACCTGGAAACAGGGGAGCCCGTTGGCAGCAGGACCATTTCAAAGTATACCGACCTGAATTTAAGCTCCGCGACCATCCGGAACGAGATGGCTGATCTGGAGGAGATGGGCTATATTTTACAGCCCCACACTTCTGCCGGACGGATTCCTTCCGATAAGGGGTACCGTCTCTACGTGGATACCATGATGGAGGAAAAAGAGCGGGAAGTTGTGGAAATGAAGGAAATGCTGGTGGAACGTCAGGATAAGATGGAGACGCTGCTGAAACAGGTGGCGAGAGTTCTTGCCCAGAATACCCAGTATGCCACGATGATTTCCGCGCCCCAGGCCAAGCGGAGCAAGCTGAAATTCATCCAGCTCTCCAGGGTGGATGCCGGACAGATCCTGGCAGTCATTGTCATAGAAGGGAATGTGATCAAGAATAACATTCTGGCTGTGGACGAGGAGATCAATGACGAGACGCTGTTAAAATTAAATATCCTGTTGAACACCCATCTGAATGGCTTGTCCATTGACGAGATCAATCTGGCGATGATAGCTGTCATGAAACAGCAGGCCGGTATTCACAGCGCCATTGTCAGCGAGGTGATCGATGCGGTGGCGGAGGCCATCAGGGCGGAGGAGGATCTGGAGATCTATACCAGCGGCACCAACAATATCCTGCGATACCCGGAACTGGCGGATCATCAGAAAGCCAGTGAGCTGATCAATGCCTTTGAGGAAAAGCAGCTGCTGGGAACCCTTTTACAGGACAGCGGCGGAGAAGGGGAAAATACGGGGATACAGGTTTACATCGGTTCGGAAAGCCCTGTGCAGAGCATGCGTGACTGCAGCGTGGTCACTGCCACCTATGAACTGGGAGGCGGCATGAAAGGTACCGTAGGCATTGTAGGACCCAAGAGAATGGATTACGACAAAGTGATCAGGACGCTCAGGTCTTTGCAGGTACAGCTGGACGAATTGTATAAAGACGATGAGAAACAAGATAATTAAGATAGATGGACGGTAACGGATGAAGACAGACGGATGGTAACCGTGAAGAACAGGGTTCCGAACCGTTACTTCTGAACAGTTATGACAGATGTAGGAATACAGAGAAAGGTAAGTGCACAGAGAAAGGATTGATATGATGACAGAGCGGGAAAAGGAAGAGACATTAGCAGCGGGGTCCGCCGGAGAAGAGACAGAAGCGGCGGAAGAGAGAGAGACAGTGGAAGAAGTCATAGAGGATGCGGAAACGGCAGAAGATGATTCCCAGGAGGATTCTTCCGGTGAAGACACTGCCGAAGATGCTTCCGAAGGTGAGGCGGTCATGAGCAGGGCGGAGAAGAAGGCCGCCAAAAAGCAGGCGAAGCTCGATAAAAAGGCGGAGGCCTACAAGGAGCAGATCGAGCAGCTGGAGGATAAGGTGAAACGCCAGCTGGCGGAATTCGAAAATTTCCGCAACCGTTCCGAGAAAGAGAAGCAGGCTATGTTTGAGACAGGAGCCAAGAGCGTGATCGAGAAGATCCTTCCCGTTGTGGACAATTTTGAGAGAGGCCTTGCCACCGTGCCGGAGGAGAAGCAGGAGGATCCCTTTGTGGACGGTATGAGCCGTGTATATAAGCAGCTCCTGACGGAACTGGAGAATATCGGCGTAAAGCCCATTGAAGCCGTGGGGCAGGAATTTGACCCCAATCTTCACAATGCGGTGATGCAGACGGAGAGCGAAGAGTACGAATCCGGCGTGGTGGCCCAGGAACTCCAGAAGGGGTATACCTACCGCGACAGCGTGGTCCGGCACTCCATGGTCTCTGTGGTGGAATAGGGGCGGAGCCCTTCCGGCGAGGGCAAAGCGTTTCAGTAAGGTATCAATTTAAGATTTATTATATTCTATAAGAAAACAAATTGAGGAGGCATAAAAATGAGTAAAATTATCGGTATTGACCTGGGTACGACAAACAGTTGTGTGGCAGTAATGGAGGGCGGCAAGCCTACCGTTATCGCCAATGCGGAGGGCGCCAGGACCACACCTTCCGTGGTGGCTTTTACAAAGACAGGAGAGAGGCTGGTGGGTGAGCCTGCAAAGCGTCAGGCAGTTACCAACGCGGAGAAGACCATCGCCTCCATCAAGAGGGATATGGGTACGGACAACGGACGTACCATCGACGATAAGAAATATTCTCCCCAGCAGATCTCCGCTATGATCCTGCAGAAGCTGAAAGCGGACGCGGAAAGCTATCTGGGTGAAAAGGTGGCGGATGCGGTGATCACGGTTCCTGCGTATTTCAATGACGCGCAGCGTCAGGCCACAAAGGATGCGGGTAAGATCGCGGGCCTGGAGGTAAAGCGTATCATCAACGAGCCCACCGCGGCAGCCCTGGCATACGGCCTGGACAATGAGAAAGAGCAGAAAATCATGGTATACGACCTGGGCGGCGGTACCTTTGATGTTTCCATCATTGAGATCGGCGACGGCGTCATCGAGGTTCTCTCCACCAACGGTGACACCCATCTGGGCGGCGATGACTTTGACAACAAGATCATCCAGTGGATGCTGTCCGAGTTCAAGAAGGCGGAGGGCGTAGACCTTTCCGGCGACAAGATGGCAATGCAGAGACTGAAGGAGGCGGCTGAGAAGGCAAAGAAGGAGCTTTCCAGCGCTATGACGACCAATATCAACCTGCCTTTTATCACGGCTACGGCAGAGGGACCCAAGCACTTTGACATGAACCTGACCCGTGCACAGTTCGACGAGCTGACCAGGGATCTGGTGGACAGAACCGCGATCCCCGTACAGAACGCCATGAAGGACGCGGGGCTGACCAATGCCGATCTGGGTCAGGTACTGCTGGTAGGCGGTTCCACCAGAATCCCTGCGGTGCAGGATAAGGTAAGGGCGCTCACAGGCAAGGAGCCCAGCAAATCCCTGAATCCTGACGAGTGTGTGGCCATTGGCGCTTCCGTACAGGGCGGTAAGCTGGCAGGCGACGCAGGTGCAGGCGATATCCTGCTGCTGGATGTAACCCCCCTTTCCCTGTCCATTGAGACCATGGGCGGCGTGGCTACCAAGCTGATCGAGAGAAATACCACCATTCCCACCAAGAAGAGCCAGATCTTCTCCACTGCCACAGACAACCAGACTGCTGTGGATATCAACGTGGTACAGGGTGAGAGACAGTTTGCAAAGGACAACAAGTCCCTGGGACAGTTCCGTCTGGACGGGATTCCCCCCGCAAGAAGAGGTATGCCTCAGATCGAGGTTACCTTCGATATTGATGCCAATGGTATTGTAAACGTGTCCGCAAAGGATCTGGGCACCGGCAAGGAACAGCATATCACCATCACCGCAGGCTCCAATATGTCCGACGAGGATATCGAGAGGGCGGTTAAGGAAGCTGCTGAGTTTGAGGCGCAGGATAAGAAGCGGAAGGAAGCAATCGAGGCGAGAAACGAGGCGGATTCCTTCGTATTCCAGACCGAGAAGGCTCTGGAGGAAGTGGGTGACAAGCTGGCTGACAGCGACAAGGCTGCGGTACAGAGCGATCTGGATGCCGTGAAGGCTATCCTTGAGAAAACCAAGGATCAGGAGATGAGCGACAGTGATGTGGACGAACTGAAAGCTGCAAAGGAGAAGCTGACCAACAGCGCCCAGACCCTCTTCACAAAGATGTATGAGAACATGCAGCAGGCCCAGGGCGCGGCGGGGCCCGATATGAGCGGCGCGGCAGGCCCTGACATGGGCGGCGCATCTGCTTCCGCGGATGATGACGTAATTGACGGAGATTTCAGGGAAGTCTGATGATATAAGATGATGTACAAGGGCAGGCAAGAGGTATAAGTATGGCAGAGCAGAAAAGGGACTACTACGAAGTTCTTGGCGTTGAGAAAAATGCAGATGATGCTGCAATAAAAAAAGCATATCGTGTGCTGGCCAAAAAATATCACCCGGATATGAATCCGGGTGATGCTGAGGCTGAGAAAAAGTTTAAGGAAGCTTCCGAGGCGTATGCGGTGCTCAGTGATCCGGACAAGAGAAAGCAGTACGATCAGTTTGGCCATGCTGCCTTTGAGGGAGGCGCAGGCGGAGCCGGCGGTTTCGATTTCAGCGGAATGGATTTCGAGGACATTTTCGGAGATCTTTTCGGAAGCTTTTTCGGAGGCGGCAGGAGCAGCAGAGCCGGCAGCAATGGTCCCATGAAGGGAGCCAACCTGCGCACCAGTGTCCGCATCACATTCGAGGAGGCAGTGTTCGGCTGCAATAAGGAGATCGAGCTGACCGTCAAGGAAACCTGTAAGACCTGTAACGGTTCCGGGGCAAGACCGGGAACCAGCCCCGAGACCTGTAAGCGGTGCGGCGGCAAGGGACAGACGGTGGTGACGGAAAATGCCTTTTTCGGGATTACCAGAAGTGTAAAGATATGTCCCGACTGTCAGGGAACCGGCAAAGTGATCAAGGAGAAATGCCCCGAGTGTTACGGTTCCGGTTATATTTCCATGAAGAAGCGGTATTCCGTGGATATTCCCGCGGGCATCGACAATGGTCAGTCCGTCCGCAAGCCCGGACTGGGTGACCCCGGCATCAACGGCGGACCCAGGGGAGATGTGCTGGTGGAGGTCATCGTGGGACGTCATCCCATCTTCCAGAGGCAGGATATGGATATCTATTCCACCGTTCCCATGTCTTATGCGGTGGCCACGCTGGGAGGGGAGGTTCTGATCGATACGGTGGACGGCAAGGTTATCTATGATGTAAAGGCCGGCACACAGACCGACACCAGGGTACGGTTAAAGGGCAAGGGTGTTCCTTCCTGGAGAAACAGGGATGTCCGGGGCGACCATTATGTGACCCTGGTGGTGCAGGTGCCTGACAGGCTGAGCCATGAGGCAAAGGAGCTGCTGCGTCAGTTTGACGAACTCACCGGCGATTCCCTCCATGCCGCAAAGAATGCCACAGGCCAGGGTGGCGGAGACGATCCGAAGGATACGAAAGACGCCAGGGACAGTAAAAAGAAGAAATTCTGGAAATAAGGAAGAACTCTAAGCGTTAAGTGTAAATATTTCGTGAATTATTTAGAAAAAAGCAGTGTGTAACGCCGCAGGATCCGGATGAGGGATCTGCGGCGTTGGGTTTCCTATGGGGAGAATGAGCCGATGGCAGAGGGAAAGAAATGGCAGTTTGACCTGAATGAATATGTCCGGCAGGGCGAGCCTGAACAGGCTGAAAAAAGCGAGGCATGGCAGATTGCCATCGGCCTGCAGCAGGTGGACGGCCTTTCGACCTCGGAATATCTTCTGGACACAGCGAAGGAACATATTGAGGGAAAAATCAGTATTAAGGAGGCTCAGAAGCAGATTTACGCCTACTATGAAGAACGGTCTGACAGGAAGGAAATGGAAGACGGCACAGAGGAGGCGGATATTGTATCAGCCAGGATCACAGAACTTTTGGGAGAAAAGACCTTCCAGTTTTCGCCGGCAGAATATCAGAACATTCATCGCAGAATGTTTGAGCGTGTTTTTCCCCATGCCGGACAGTTTAGGACCTATAATATTACGAAGAGAGAGTGGGTGCTGAACGGAGAGACCGTTATTTATGCATCCTGGGAGAGTATAAGGGATACGCTGGATTATGATTTCCGGGTGGAAAAGCAGTTTTCCTATGAGGGGTTATCCATGGGGGAATATATCCGTCATCTGGCAAAGTTTACATCGGATATCTGGCAGATCCATCCGTTTTGTGAGGGAAACACCAGGACAACGGCGGTTTTTGTCATAAAATACATGAAAACATTTGGCATGGATATAGGGAATGATGCTTTTAAAAGCAATTCCTGGTACTTTAGGAATGCGTTGGTCAGGGCGAATTATAATGATTTCCGAAGGGGCATCCATGCAACCACACGGTACCTGGAAATGTTTTTCAGCAACCTGTTGTCAGGGACAGGGTATGAGCTGAAAAACAGAACTATACATGTGGATTTTAAAGAAAATCCTCCCTATTTATAATAATAGTCTCTCGGAATCTCCCTTGCACCTGCTCTTGCGGCAGATTTTACGTCATATGCACACAAATTTAAGCAACGTACGTTCCACGTACGCCTCATAAATTTGTGCACATCTGACAAAAAATCTTCTCGCAATACCAGGTACAAAGAGACTCCGAAAGCCTATTAATATTGCTCTTCGGTTTTGCGTATATGCTCTCCTTTTGCCCCGCTATACATTGTGTAGTTGTGCAGCATAAGAAATTCCTCATCTTCCATTGAGATGGTGGTTCCGTCGATAATGTTCTTATATATGTTATATGCCCTTTTCACATCACCGGTCATCATTGAAATCAGACGTTTGCCATCCTCGGAATGGTAAGCGTCATACGCTGTTTTGTATTCAGCATATTCTTCGCTTTTGCTTTTTGCCGTTCCTGATGCCAGCAGGGCTTTCTTCTTCTCTATTAACAGGTCAATTTTACTTTTGGCATATTCTTCCGCAACCCGTTCCATATCCTCATCTTTTTTGGAAGCTGTCGGGTCGGTAAGCTGTCTGAGACGGGACTCCGCCTTGGCAAAACTCCTAAATGTTCCGTAGGGATCGACTGCCGCCTCCCAGCAGACGGGAAGCGGCTCATTCATCGAACTCACGGCACTTCTGAATGCATCTAAGTCGGAAGTGATTCTAATTGTGTCCATCCCTGAATCGGATGCAGTCTGTTCGGCAGCAAACAGCTGTCCAGCCACGGAAATGGACACGGTATCCCTGCCTGCACCAGACCTGGTCTTGCTTTCGGCTTTACTGTCACTGTGGGATTTCGATGCCTTTTCCTCAGCCATTCCCGTATACGAAACCTGATTCCTATCATGATTTATCTTAAGATTCAAGTTGATACCCCCTTTTTTCCATTTGCATATCAAGTATATCGGAGTATCTGTCAAAGACTTTAACCTGGAGGAACCGCCGTTAGGTACATGATCCAACGGATTGATGCCACATCACAACGGTTCAGACAGGGAACCGGACTGTTGTTCCACGTCAACATAGGAACGGCTCGTCTCATCAAACCTCTGTCCCTCGTAAAGACCCAGCGCCGTATTCCTGACCTTCAGCTTCACAGTCTGTTTACCTGGCTTCACATATTCTGCAGGGATGCGGTAACCGTATGGCTGCCATGCGCAGGGAGCAGTCTCATATCCGCCCACCTCCATCCGCATCGAGTCGGAAGGCATGGTTCCCGTCAGCCTTACCATCAGGAAACCGCCGCTGCACTGGGGCAGATCGATCTCTCTCTCGAACACGGTGGCTCCGCAGTAAAAGGGCAGTCCCAGGGAAACCATGTCCTTCATTTTCCCCGCTTTTTCCTCGGGGACAAGCGCCCAGAGTTCCTCCTCCTTAAACACGCCGAATCTGCCGAACAGGTATAAGGGATTGCGGAAACCGCCGAAGGACTGGCCGCTTTTCACACGGACCGTGATCCGGTTGACGCCCTCTTTTAGATGCGCTCCGATATCTGTGGCCAGCTTGGTGTCCAGGAATCTGTCCGGGGACAGCCTTCCGGCGGTAAATTCTTTCGCCTCTATCCGGTGTCCGTTGACCGTGATCTCCCATTCCCCGAGGAAGGTGCCGGGCTCCATGGCCAGATAGATTTCCCGGCGGGTCGTTCCGGAATCCTCCCATAAGCCTTGGCAGAGGAATTCTTTTTCACACAGTATCTCCGTTTCCGGAAATTCCAGTTCCTTCGGGCACCCGAAATATCTTCCCTGAGTGACGGGAATAGAGAAGCCGCCCGTCTCCATCTGGTCGATCAGGGGGGCGGTCTCCAGGTACGCCGACTGGCCGTCCGGGAGGGATACGTTCCACCAGCCGAGCCGCAGGGCGTTCATGCCCTCTGTGCGGAAATTCCAGATACCCTCCGTGCTCACCTGAGCCTGGGAAATTTCCTCTCCGGGCTCCTGTTCGCCAAACAAAATTTTACCCAGTTCTCCGTCCTCCAGGCAGAACGCTTTGGCATCAAAAGCACACATCCTGACTGTGCAGGAACGGCCGTCCACATCCAAACGGAATACCCTGTCAGCCGGACTGCTGTTTACCAGGAACGCAACCCTGCGTCCCTCGCCGTCCTTTCCGAAGAAATGCGGAACACCCTCCATTCCCAGGCCGTCCAGGGGCACGATGCCCCGTCCGTCAGAGAGCTTCTCCCCCAGCCATTCCACTGCCTCCTTCACACCGGAGGCAAAGAAACAATCCCCGCACTCCCTGGAATCCAAAAGAGAGTCTGCCATAAACAGACGGCGCGCTTCCTTCCCGTCTACCCCGAAGCGCTCCGGCAGACTCCGCACCGTATCATTGTGGTCTGTGACAGGCTCATAGGGGACACAGGAAACGGCACAGACCCGCCCGCCCCGGTCCATAAACTTTTTCAGCTTTCCGGCTCCGGCCTCCTCCAGGTTCGTCATGGGCGGCAGGACGACACAGTCATAATACTCGCCGTTGACCGCAAACCGTACCCGGCCGGAAGCTTCCGCCACTTCTCCCTCCGCAAAAAGCTCCGGGTCAATAATATAATAATCCAATCCCGCGCTCATAAGTCCTGTCTGAAGCTCCGCGAAGGCATCCTTCAGCTTCCTGGCCTCCTGAGTCTCTGCCGTCCATGCGGAGGTCACAGGATCCAGCGCCAGCAGCCTTACATTCCTTTTGACAGATTGAAGAAGCTTTCCCAGATCCTCCGCATATGCGGTTATTTTCTTCCCATCCTCCCACCAGGGCATCTGGAAAAATGCCGAGGGCGGGGCGTCGTGCTTCTTAAGCCCGTCCGCGGTGTAAAAGAATCCATGGATGACAAACCAGTCTATCCCGAGCACGCCCAGCCAGTCAAACATCCATTTCATATCCTGCATCGTCATGCCCCAGCCTATGCTGTGGCCGACCTCGCACAGGGCGGCAGGTTTTCCGTAAAAGTGAGCCGCGGAAGCTGCAAACTTGCCGTTGGCCCGGTACTTTCCCTGCACCATAAGCGGAACATCGCCTGCCTTCTGGTGTCCCGCGTCTATCCCCGGCACATGGACATATTTCAGCTGCTTGCTGCGCAGAATGGGTTTTTCGCCTATATACAGAAGACCGTTACGGCTGCACCAGTCATAAACCTGTCTGTCGTAGGCATCGATGAACGCGTCCGTGGCGGTACACCAATAGGCATACCTGACCTTGGCCGAGATCTCGCCCAGATCCTCCCACAGAGCCGGAAGACTGTCCTCCAGGTCTATGCCGAACCTGTCCTTCACCAGACCCGGAAGCAGAGGGGACCATGGCTGGCTGTCCGGGAAGGCTGTGATCTCATCTGTAAAGAATCCCTTTACCGTCTTTCCAAATTCGTCGCCGATCTCTCTCTTATAACGTTCATGGGTCAATTCTATAAAATACTTTGTGGCTTCCGGGTTCAGGGTATCCACAAAATTCTCAAAATATTTGAAATGGTCGAACACCGCTTCTGTGACAAGATATACCTTCCACCTGCTGTCCGGCGCGTCCGAGGGAGCCTTCCAGGCAAGCGTCCTGTCCGGGTGTCCGGTAAAATAGCGCTTTTTGTTGTAATGAGTCAGGCCGCTGTACTGGAATACCTCCTCTTCGTAACAGGTTCCCACAAATTCCTGCAGATCGATAAACTCGTTGAAGCGTATCTTCTCACCATCCATGCGGTAGGCTCTCGCAAGCACCACCCTGCCCCAGGGAGCGCTCAGCGTAACGCTCTCACCGCCTTTCACCTGGCAGACGCTTTTCCTCAGCCTCCTGCACAGGTATTCCGGATGTCCCAGCATCACCTCCCCCGCGCATACGCCGCTGGGATACGGATATTCATCGTAGATCCATACATCCATGTCATTGTCGCGGGCGGTGTGCACTGCCAGCCTTACCCGGTCGAAAAATTCCTTTGACATATAAGGGATCTCCATTCCCTGGCGGGGATGGATCATGAATCCCGGTATCCCCTTCGCCTTCATCTCCAGAATCTGACGGACAATTTCCTCTTCGTCCATCTCCCCGTTCCAGAACCAGAACGGCTGCATCCCCAGCTTAAATTCTTTTCCTGTCATAACGCGTCCTCCTAAGCATTATTAAGTTGCCTGCACCCCCTGTATCTGTTAGCATATCATTGTTTCACCCTTCTATCAAGATATTTGGCAGGGTATGAACTGTCTATCCGATTGACTTTTACGCCATATGGAAATACAATAGTAAACATATCATTCATTTGGGAGCAGGAGAGGCTGTGATGGCTGTAGCAGTATGAAAGACTTTGAAAGCATGCTTTGTAAATTGTATATTGTATTCCTGATGGGGGTTCTGCCCCTTTATACGGGGGGAACCTACTGGAAGCTGGGTGATACCAAATATATGCTGTTCCGCAATGTGACAGTGATCTGTCTGGGGGCATGGCTGACGGTTTCTCTGATCCGCGGGGCGATTGCCCTCATTGGCGGGACAAGGCGGCTTCCCAGGCTCAGCGTGACGGATCTCTGTATGCTGGCTTATGGAGGGACGGTGCTGGTCTCGGCGCTGTGCAGCCCTTTCGGCCGAGTCCCCTGGATGGGCTACCCGGAATGGTATATGGGTGCTGTATCGCAGGGTATGTTCATCGGGATTTATTTCTTTCTGTCCAGATCCTGTGACGGAAGCCGGATTCCGGTCTATGCAGGGGAGGCGGCGCTTGCCCTGGTATTTCTGATCGGCTTCGCCAACCGCGTGGGACTTGACCCGGCGAAGCTGATGCAGCCTTTTACCAGCAGGAGCTGGGAGTACAGCCATATGATCTCCACCATAGGCAATATCAACTGGTTCTGCGGCTTTTGCAGCGTCATGCTGGGATTTCCAGTGGCAGGGTACTTAAAGGGCAGAGGGAGGGCGGAATTGCTGCTGCATTACTTGGTGAGCGTCATGGGGCTGACGCTTTTGTGTATCCAGGGCAGTGACGCGGGGCCTCTGATCGCGGCGGTGTGTATCGGAGTCAGCCTGTTATACGGCTTAAAGGATCAGAAGATCTTTCAGCGGGGACTGGCCCTGGCTTCCGGAATGTGTCTGGTGATGGCGGCGTATGCGAAGCTCGTGACGCTGATGGGCAGGGAGACCATGGCGGCGGTTCCCGCGGACGGGATTGGTCTGGAAAGGATGGCCTGGAACGGGTGGTGGCTTATGGGCGCAGTGCTTCTGATTTTGGCAGCAGTATTCGGAAGACTTTCACAGCGTGCGGCGAGGAAAACGGGAATTGCGCTGATGCTCTCGGGCGGTCTGGCAGTGGCGGCGCTGGCGGTGGTATATGCGCTGCGGATGCCGGAAGGAGACGGCTGGGGCAGCGGCAGGGGCGGACTGTGGCGTTTTGCATGGCAGGGATTTGTACAGGGTGGATTCCGGCAGAAGCTGGTGGGAGCGGGGCCGGATTGCTTTGCCAATTATATTTATTCCACGCTGCCGGCGACACAGCTGACTCCCACGGAAGGATTCTGGACGGGAACCATCTATGCCAATGCCCATAACGAGTGGCTGAATGCGCTGGTAACTCTGGGGATATTGGGAACGGCAGCCCTTGCAGGTCTCTATATCGGCAGCGTCAGGAGGTATCGGAAGCTGCCTTTGGGAATGCTGACTGTTGCCATGTACGGGATCAATTCCCTGATCAGTTTCCAACAGGTGCTGAGTACGCCGCTGCTTTTCATGGTGTTGGGGCTGTGCGAGTATCATATGAGAAATATGGACAGGGACAGCGCGGCAGAAACAGACAAGGACAGCGGCACAGAAACAGGCAAGGGAAGTGCGGCAGGAACAGACAAGGACAGCGGCACAGAAACAGGCAAGGGAAGTGCGGCAGGAACAGATAAGGACAGCGACACAGAAACAGGCAAGGGGAGCATGCAAGGGATATCATGAAGAAAATGGAAAAGGATAAAGAAACAGAAAGGAATACAGAGGTATGAAATGGATCAAGTTTCGGGTAAAGACGACCACGGAGGCTGAGGACATCATTATCAGCACCCTCTACGACATCGGCCTGGAGGGCGCCCAGATCGAGGACAAGGTGCCTCTGACCGCCCTGGAGAAGGAGCAGATGTTTGTGGATATCCTGCCCGACGGGCCGGAGGATGACGGGATTGCCTATCTGAATTTCTTTGTGGAGAAGAAGGAGGACGGAACCCTGGAGCTGCAGGGGGAAACGCTGAAGGTGCAGGAGGCTCTTGAGAAAGTGGAGGCGGAGCTGGAGGATGTAAGGGGCTTCTGTGAGATCGGGGACGGAACCGTGACGGTGGATGAGACGGAGGATATCGACTGGATCAATAACTGGAAGCAGTATTTCCATCAGTTTTACATCGACGATATTTTAGTGATTCCCTCCTGGGAGGATATCAAACCCTCCGACAGGGACAGGACGATTCTCCACATCGACCCGGGCACTGCATTCGGCACGGGGATGCATGAGACCACCCAGCTGTGTATCCGGCAGCTGAGGAAACATATTACCCCGGAGACGGAACTGCTGGACGTGGGAACGGGCAGCGGCATCCTTGCCATCCTTTCCCTGATGTTCGGGGCAAAGCATGCGGTGGGCACAGACCTGGACGAGTGCGCCGTGGAGGCGGTGGCACAAAACTGTGAGGATAACGGCATCGAGAGGGACAGGTTTGACATGATGATCGGCAATATCATCACGGACAAGACAGTGCAGGACAAGGTGGGGTATGGCCGCTATGATATTGTGGTGGCGAATATCCTTGCGGATGTGCTGGTGCCCCTGACGCCTGTGATCGTAAATCAGTTAAAACCCGGCGGGATCTATATCACCTCCGGAATCATCAATGAGAAAGAGCAGACAGTGCGGGATGCCGTGGAGGCGGCCGGCTTTGAGATCCTGGAGGTGACACATCAGGGAGAGTGGGTCAGCGTAACGGCAAAACACGGAATGCCGGGGAAACGCTGATTCAATCAGCGTTTCCCTAATAACAGAATGTGAAGAAGGGTAAGCCCATGTATCAGTTTTTTGTAGAACCATCCCAGATCAACATACATGACAGATGTGTCACAATACAGGGCAGCGATGTAAACCATATCCGTAATGTGCTTCGCATGAAGCCCGGTGAGGAGTTGAACGTGAGCAACGGGCAGGATGGAAAAGAGTATCGCTGTGCCATTGAAGCTTTTGCGGAAGACCAGGTGATCTGTCAGCTTCGCTTTGTGAAGGAGGACAATGTGGAACTGCCCTCCAGGGTATATCTGTTTCAGGCGCTTCCCAAGGCGGATAAGATGGAACTGATTATTCAGAAAGCCGTGGAGCTTGGCGTTTACCGCATCATTCCTGTGGCCGCGAAGCGCTGTGTGGTAAAGCTGGACGAGAAGAAAGGGGCGGCCAGGACCGCCAGATGGCAGACCATTGCCCAGTCGGCCGCCAAACAGAGCAGGCGGGGCGTCATACCGGAGGTGTCAGGGGTCATGGACTTTGCCCGGGCTGTAAAGTTTGCGGCGGATATG
The DNA here is from genome assembly GCA_948473115.1 of uncultured Lachnospiraceae bacterium. Classification (GTDB taxonomy): domain Bacteria; phylum Bacillota; class Clostridia; order Lachnospirales; family Lachnospiraceae; genus Acetatifactor. The sequence goes on from CAOKWI010000007.1 coordinate 45,123, forward strand.
GACGTGAAACTGATTCCCTATGAACTGGCGGAAGGGATGGACAGGACGAGGGAACTGATCGACCGCCTGGAGCCCGGGCAGGATATCGCCCTCTTTATCGGGCCAGAGGGAGGCTTTGAAGGGTCGGAGATACAGCTGGCGATGGACAGCGGGGTTATTCCCATCACACTGGGGAAGCGGATCCTGAGGACAGAGACGGCAGGCATGACGGTACTTTCCTGGATCATGTACCGCCTGGAAGGAGAACAGCCCTGAGAGGGTCTTTTCCTTCTGGATGGAGATTCCGCGGGACGGAAACACGGAAATCAGGATGGACAGTGTATCAAAGCTTTGTCAGAAACGGGTTTCCTGCATAAAATAGGAATATAGGCAGCGAAACAAATAAAAGGGGGAAATAGAATGGAAGTGTATCTGGACAATTCCGCTACTACACGTGTGTTTCCGGAAGTCGCGGAATTGATGACAAAGATCATGTGCGAAGATTACGGCAATCCTTCCAGCCTTCATATAAAGGGAATGCAGGGGGAAAATTATCTGCGCTACGCCAAGGAGACTCTGGCACAGATCATGAAAGTGAATGAAAAGGAGATCTTCTTTACCTCCGGCGGCACGGAATCGGATAATATGGCGCTGATCGGCTGCGCCACTGCCAACAGGAGACGGGGCAGTCATCTGATCACCACACAGATCGAGCATCCGGCGGTTTTGCAGACCATGCATTATCTGGAAAGCCAGGGGTATCGTGTGACCTATCTGCCGGTGAACGGCTGCGGACAGATATCACTGGAGGATTTGCAGAGGGCAATGACCCCGGATACGATTCTGGTGTCCATCATGCATACCAATAACGAGATCGGTTCTCTGCAGCCGGTGGAGGAGGCAGGCGCGCTGATCAAGCGGGTGAATCCGAATGTGCTGTTTCATGTGGACGCGGTCCAGGGCTTTGGCAAGGCGAAAATCTATCCAAGGAGAATGAAGATCGATCTCTTGTCTGTGAGCGGCCATAAGATTCACGGACCCAAGGGGATCGGTGTGCTGTATATCGGTGAAAAGGTAAGAATACAGCCCCTGCTGCATGGCGGCGGGCAGCAGCAGAACCTGCGCTCCGGCACGGACAATGTATCCGGCGCGGCGGCGCTGGCAAAGGCGGCGGATCTCCTCTATAAGCACTACGATGAGGACATTGCCCATCTGTACCGCTGTAAGAAATACTTTATGGAGGGCATCCGGAAGCTTGAGGGAGTGACCATCAACGGACTGCTTCCCGGAAAGCCTGACGGAGAAGGGACGGCGCCCCATATTGTCAGTGTGTCCTTCGCGGGAGTGCGCAGCGAGGTGCTGCTCCATGCATTGGAGGAAAAGGAGATCTATGTCTCCGCGGGAAGCGCCTGTGCGGCGCGCAAGCCTCAGCCTTCCGCAACCCTGAAGGCCATCGGCGCGAATAAATCCCAGCTGGAGTCCACCATTCGTTTCAGTTTTTCCGTTTATACCTCGGAAGAAGAATTGTACTATACATTACAGACATTGTATGATAAAATTCCAATATTGAGGAAATATACGAGAAAATAAGGAAGCTGAAAGAAATAACCTGATAAATTTTACGATGGATGAATTGGCAGAGGCGGGCGGATTCCCGGGCACCGCTTAGGAGGTATTGATGAACAGTTCCTTAGGAAAGGTATGGACTGAGAAATGAAGTTTACTGCATTTTTGATAAAATACGCCGAGATCGGCATTAAAGGACGGAACAGATATCTGTTTGAAGATGCCCTGATCCATCAGATCAAGTTTGCCCTGAAAAAGTGTGAGGGGAAGTTCCTGATCCATAAGACCCAGGGAAGGATCTATGTGGATGCGGACGGCGATTTCGATTATGACGAGGCTGTGGAGCATTTGCAGCATGTCTTTGGCATTTCGGGCATTTGCCCGGTGGTCTATGTGGAGGATGAGGGATTTGAGAAGCTGTGTGACACGGTTGTCACATATATGGCAGATGTGTACCCTGACCGGAATAAGACCTTCAAAGTACAGGCGAGACGTGCCCGCAAGAATTATCCGAAAGAATCCATGGAGATCAACAGGGATCTGGGGGAAGCCCTTTTGCAGGCCTATCCCGAGATGCAGGTGGATGTCCATGAGCCCGACATCCTGTTAAATATTGAGATCCGCGAGAAGATTTATATTTATTCCGAGGTCATTCCCGGCCCCGGGGGAATGCCGGTGGGCACAGGCGGGAAAGCGATGCTGCTGCTGTCGGGGGGCATCGACTCGCCTGTGGCGGGCTATATGATCGCGAAACGGGGCGTGAAGATCGACGCGGTGTATTTCCATGCGCCCCCTTACACCAGTGAGAGGGCAAAGCAGAAGGTGGTGGATTTGGCAAGGATCGTGTCGCGGTTTGCGGGACCGATTTATCTGCATGTCATCAACTTTACGGATATCCAGCTTGCGATTCATGAAAAATGCCCTCACGAGGAACTGACCATCATTATGCGCCGCTATATGATGCGCATTGCAGAGCATATTGCAAAGGAGACGGAATGCCTGGGGCTGATCACCGGCGAGAGCATCGGTCAGGTTGCCTCCCAGACCATGAATTCCCTGATTGCCACCAATGAGGTGTGTGAACTGCCTGTGTACCGTCCGCTGATCGGCTTTGACAAGCAGGAGATTGTGGAAGTATCTGAAAGGATAGGCACCTTTGAGACCTCCATACAGCCCTTTGAGGACTGTTGTACGATCTTTGTGGCCAAGCATCCTGTGACCAAGCCGAATCTGAATGTGATCCGCCGCCATGAGCATCATCTGGACGGCCAGATAGAGGAGTTGGTCCGGACGGCGCTGGAGACGGATGAACTGATTATTGTGGAATAGCGCGGGAAGGACTTCCGAATCCCGCGCGGCAGAACGCAAATACAGCGTTCTGGTTATTGGCCTCAGCTGTCACAGGCGGCGACGTAAAGGCGGGCGCGTGGAGAAATGTATCAAGGGAAGCATAGAAAAAGAAAGCCTCAAGGTGTCTGTGCACCTTTGAGACTTTCCCATTGCTGTCATAGGAACGATTCGCAGATCTTTTATGGCACATGGTGTCAGAGACTGCGTGAATCTTATATAGTGTAAGGCTTCAGGACTTCCAGAACCTCGTCTGTGCCATCCTCTGAATGGATATTCAGGTCAATGGGCTTGGAGAGATCCAGGCTGAAGATTCCCATGATGGATTTAGCGTCAATAACATATCTGCCGGATACCAGGTCAAAATCATAATCAAACTTGGTAATGTCGTTTACAAAGGACTTAACCTTGTCAATGGAATTTAAAGATATCTGAACTGTTTTCATGCTTGTTACCTCCTTATCTTGTCATACCTTTGAATCCATATTAATGGTTAAGGGGACAAAAGTCAAGGTAAAAGCCGTACAAAAAAAGCGGGGAATCCTATGAAAAATGTAGCATTGCATAATCTTGGATGCAAGGTCAATTCTTATGAAATGGACGTAATGCAACAAATATTACAGGAAAAAGGCTATCATATTGTGCCTTTTGATCAGAGGGCAGATATTTATATTGTCAATACCTGCACTGTGACCAACATTGCGGACAGAAAGAGCAGGCAGATGCTTCACCGGGCGAAACAGCTCAACCCCGAAGCTATTGTGGTGGCGGTGGGCTGCTATGTTCAGACGGGGCAGGAGACCATAGAAAAGGATGACTGTGTCGACCTGGCTGTCGGCAATAACCGGAAGAGGAATATCGCCGAGATCCTGGCGGAATATCTGGCAGCCCGGGAGGAAGCAGGCCGGGAGGAGGCAGGCCGGGAGGAAGCAGCCCGGGAGGAAGTCCGCCGCGTACAGATATCCGTGCCGCAGGACAAGACCCTTCATGGAACCACGATACTGGATATCAACCACACAGAGGAATACGAAGAGATGTCGCTGAAACAGACCGCGGAGCATACCAGGGCCTACATCAAGGTTCAGGACGGCTGTAACCAGTTCTGCTCCTACTGCGCCATCCCTTACGCCAGAGGCAGGGTGAGGAGCAGGAACCCGGAGGCTGTGATGAATGAGATTCGGGGGCTTGTGGCGGCAGGATATAAGGAGGTAGTGCTGACAGGCATCCATATCAGTTCGTACGGGATCGACTTCGAGGGGAAAAAAGCATATTCGGGAGAGAGCAGTCTGATTGACCTGATCGAGAAAATCCATGACATAGAGGGTCTGGAGCGGATACGCCTGGGCTCCCTGGAGCCCAGGCTTGTGACGGAGGAGGCGGCAAGGAGACTGGGCGGACTGCCGAAGCTCTGTCCTCACTTCCACCTGTCCCTCCAGAGCGGCAGCGATCACGTGCTGGAACGAATGAATAGACATTACACTGCGGGGGAATACTATAACGGAGTGGAACATCTGAGACGATATTTTCCCTGTCCTGCCATCACCACGGATATCATTGTGGGGTTCCCGGGGGAAACGGAGGAGGAGTTCAGGGAAACGGAAGCTTTCCTGGAAAAAGTTTGCTTTTACGAAATGCACATCTTTAAATATTCCAGGCGGGAAGGTACTGCGGCAGCATCCATGCCTGCGCAGGTGCCGGAACAGATAAAGACATGGCGCAGCAATGTACTGCTGGCGCTGGCAAAGCGGCAGTCCACGGAATTCCGCAGACATTACATAGGCAGCGGGGCAGAAGTACTTTTGGAAGAGGAAAAGGAAATAGAAGGGACGGCCTACCTGATCGGGCATACCAGGGATTATGTGAAAGCAGCGGTGGCAAAAACACCAGAACTGCATGTAAACGATACTGTGAGGATACATTTTCACAGGTTCTTGACAGAAGAAATTCTTGTATAACTTGAATTTTGAATACAAATGAGGTAAGATAGGAGGAAGTAGAGTAATTTGCAACGGGAGAATAAGGGAAATATGCAGGATTTAGGAAACACACAGTACTTCAGGGTGGAGACGGAACCGGAGACAGGGGTGAGGGTGGTACTGTCCACCGTGTACGAGGCTTTGACAGAAAAGGGATACAATCCGGTGAACCAGATCGTAGGATACATCATGAGCGGTGACCCCACCTATATTACCAGCCACAAAAATGCCCGCAGCCTGATCATGAAAGTGGAGCGCGACGAACTGGTGGAGGAGCTGCTGACAGAGTACATCCACGCGAAAGACTGGAAGTGACTGTGGACAGAGTACATTCACGCGAAAGACTGGGAGTGACCGGAGGAGAATTATTTTATGCGCATTATGGGTCTGGATTTCGGTTCTAAGACGGTGGGCGTCGCCATCAGTGACAGTCTGCTTGTGACGGCGCAGGGAATTGAGATTATCCGCCGCAAGGAGGAGAACAAGCTTCGCCGGACGCTGGCGAGGATCGAGGAACTGATCGTGGAATATGATGTCAGTGAGATCGTCCTGGGTCTGCCGAAACATATGAATGGCAGTGAGGGTGTCCGGGTGGAACTGACCAATGAGTTTAAAGAGAAGCTGGAACGCAGGACAGGCCTGCCGGTGACGCTCTGGGACGAAAGACTGACTACCGTGGCGGCGGACAAATCCATGATGGAGACGGGTGTGCGCAGGGAAAACCGGAAAAATTATGTGGATATGATCGCGGCGGTCTTTATCTTGCAGGGCTATCTTGACCGCAGGCAGCGTGAACCAGTGTGAAAGGCACGGAAATATGGCGAAATTAGAGAAGATTACTTTTAATCCGGAAGGGCAGGATCCGGTTGAGTTTTTTGTACTGGAGCAGACCAGGATTAACGGTTTTAATTATATCCTGGTGACTGATTTTGAAGAGGGTGACGGTGAAGCCCTGATTTTAAAGGACATTTCCAAAGACGGTGAGGAGGAGAGCGTTTTCACCATTGTTTCCGATGATGATGAACTTGCGGCCCTGGCGGGCGTGTTTGAAAATATGCTGGAGGATGTGGAGTTTGTCCAGGATTGACAAAGCTTGTAAAAGTAGATTGCCCCGATATCGGGCCGGCTACTGTTTATAGAACAATACAGCTGCTGAATGAGTTACGTCTGATTGACCGGATCAATTTTGATGACGGTTTTGTGCGCTATGAGATGGGGACGGTTTCTGGGTGTGAACAAAAAACCCGCCATCATCATCTGATCTGTATGAAATGCGGTAAAGTGACTTCTGCCCGGGATGATCTGTTGGAGGAACCGGGGAGAAACTCACTGCAACCACCGGATTTTCAATTCCCGCGGGCAATGAGGGAAATAGCCGCGAGGTATGCGATTGTGAATCATGAGGTGAAACTCTACAGCGTCTGTAAAGAATGTGGAGGAAATTTAATTGAAGAAAAAAGAGAATAACGGCAGCTCCAAGCTGAAGGTAATCCCTTTGGGCGGTCTGGAGCAAATTGGTTTGAACATTACTGCCTTCGAGTATGAGGACAGTATTGTTGTGGTAGATTGTGGACTTTCCTTTCCGGCAGACGATATGCTGGGGATCGATCTGGTGATTCCGGATGTGACATACCTGAAAGACCACATTGAGAAGGTGAAGGGCTTTGTGATCACCCACGGACATGAGGATCATATCGGCGCACTGCCCTATGTGCTCCGTGAGATTAATGTGCCTGTTTACGCGACCCGTCTCACCATGGGCATTATTGAGAACAAGCTGAAAGAGCATAACCTGGTAAAGGGCACCAAGCGGAAGGTGGTCAAGTTCGGACAGTCCATCAACCTGGGACAGTTCCGGATTGAATTTATCAAGACCAACCACAGTATCGTGGACGCGGCGGCCCTGGCGATCTATTCCCCCGCGGGCGTGGTAGTGCACACGGGCGATTTCAAGGTGGATTATACCCCTGTGTTCGGTGACGCTATCGATCTGCAGCGGTTCGCGGAGCTGGGCAAGAAGGGCGTGCTGGCATTGATGTGCGATTCCACCAATGCAGAGCGGCCCGGATTTACCCCCTCGGAGAGGACAGTGGGCAAGACCTTTGACACCCTGTTCGAGGAGCATAAAAATACAAGGATTTTTGTGGCCACATTTGCATCCAATGTGGATCGTGTGCAGCAGATCATCAACACGGCATACAAATTCGGCAGGAAGGTCTGTGTGGAAGGCAGAAGCATGGTCAATATCATAGAGACGGCCAGGAACCTGGAATGTATCAGTATTCCTGACAATACCCTGATAGAGATCGAGCAGATGAAGAATTATCCCGATGAGCAGCAGGTGGTCATTACCACCGGGAGCCAGGGGGAAAGCATGGCTGCGCTGAGCCGTATGGCCAACGGCATGCACCGCAAGATCACTGTGGGTGCCGGAGATACGGTGATCTTTTCGTCGAATCCGATCCCCGGCAATGAGAAATCCGTGACCAAGGTCATCAACGAACTGCTGCGCAAGGGAGCGGATGTGATATTTCAGGATGCCCATGTATCGGGGCATGCCTGCCAGGAGGAGATCAAGCTGATCTATACCCTGATCCGTCCCAAATATGCAATCCCTGTCCATGGTGAGTATAAGCATCTGAAAGCCCAGGCAAAGATCGCCCAGAGCCTCGGCATGGATAAGGAGAATGTGTTTATCCTGTCCTCCGGCGACGTGCTGGAGCTGGATGCCAATGATGCGGAAGTCACGGGAAAGGTTCCCGTGGGTGCTATCCTGGTAGACGGACTGGGCGTGGGCGATGTTGGAAATGTGGTGCTGCGGGACCGCCAGCATCTGGCGGAGGACGGGATCATGATAGTGGTCATGAGCCTGGAGCGCGCCAGCGGCCAGCTTGTGGCAGGACCGGACATTGTCTCCAGAGGGTTTGTCTATGTGAAAGAGTCGGACGAGCTCATCGAGGAGGCCAGGCAGACCGTGGATGAGGCGCTGCAGAAATGCCTTGACAGAGGCATCAGCGACTGGGGAAAATTGAAGAGCGCCACCAAAGATTCTCTCAGCGATTATGTGTGGAAGAAGACAAAGAGACGGCCTATGATATTGCCGATCATTATGGAGGTGTAGCTGCTGGTATGAATGAATTGGACAGCGCCGTGAGCGCTTACATCACCGCTATCAAAAGTACGGAGACCTATCGGAATTATGCTGCAGAGAGGGATAAAGTCAGGCAGTATCCGGAATTGAAAGCCCAGATCGATGATTTCAGGAAGCGCAATTATGAATTACAGTCCAACAGGGATACTGATTTCCACAAGATTGACCAGTTTGAAAGAGATTATGAGGATTTTCGGGAAAATCCGCTGGTGGATGATTTCCTTGATGCGGAACTTGCCTTTTGCAGGATGATACAGAGGGCAAACATGCAGGTTACGGCGGCAATTGATTTTGACTGATTATTTTAGGGATTGCCGTGGAAATTCCACCTGTGGGGTTGGACGCTCCAGGGAGCATGGAGGTTGCTATGAAAACAAGTACTTTGAGTGTGATCGGCGCTGTGTTTGGCGCTATATTCAGGGTCGGCGTGGTTGTCTTTGCGGTTTATGCCATTTACAACGGGTCAATGCTGGCTTATGATTATGGCTACCGTATCTTTACGGAGCCTGCCGTTTCGGCGGGAGAGGGCAGAAGCATCACAGTGTCCGTCACGGAAGAAATGTCCCCCGTCGATATCGGGGAACTGTTCGAGAAGAAGGGTCTGGTGAGGGACGGAAGGCTGTTTGTGCTACAGTACTATCTGTCAGAGTTTCAGAAGGATGTGGGACCGGGTACCTTTGAACTGAGCACATCCATGACTGTGGAGGAAATGATGAAAGCCATGGCGGATGCCACGGAAAAGCCGGAGGAACCGAAGGAAGATTCATCGAAGGAAGGTTCGTCTGCAGGAAGCTCGTCGAGGGAAGGCTCGTCGGCGGGGAACAGGACGGACTGACAGCTTCCGGTATCCGGGAGAGGCTGTGGGCAGTTCGGCATCAGGTGGCAGTGCTGCGGATTTGACTGCTCCAGTATCCGGGGAGAGGCTGAATGCGCCAGCGCCTTCGCAGGCAACGCTAGAGCGTGTTTGAAAATTCATTCCCGCCATCTGCACGCCCCACTTTGCGGCATCTTTGCCCCTCATTCGGTCAACGTAGCCCACTACGCCTCCCTCATTCGGGTCAAATCTGCCACAAATTGTGACGCACAGCTGACGGAAAGCATTTTTCAAACACGCTCTAGGTCAGACATGGAGAATGCAGATGATCATTGACGAGAGAATGGCTGCCTTTATCGATTCCTTCGATAAAGGCAATATTCCTTTTTTGGATGAAATAGAGAGAAGCGCCAGGGAAGCACAGGTTCCCGTGATACGGAGATCCATGCAGGGTCTGTTGAAATTTCTGCTGGAATTAGCAAAGCCGAGGAGCATTCTGGAGGTAGGGACTGCCGTCGGCTTTTCTGCGCTGCTGATGAGTGAGTATGCGCCGGAAGACTGCCGTATTACCACCATCGAAAAATATGAAAAGAGAATTCCCGTGGCGAGGGAGAACTTTCGGCGGGCAGGTCAGGAAGAGCGGATCACGCTTCTGGAGGGCGATGCCACAGAGATCCTGAGGGCGTTGGAGGGCTCCTTTGACTTCATTTTCATGGATGCGGCAAAGGGGCAGTATATTCATTTCCTGCCGGATATCCTGAGACTGCTGGCTCCGGGAGGGCTGCTGGTGTCCGACAATGTGCTGCAGGACGGGGATATCATGGAATCCCGGTTCGCGGTGACCAGGCGCAACCGCACCATCCATGCCCGCATGCGGGAATATCTTTATGAATTAAAACATCAACCACAGCTGGAAACGGTGATCCTGCCGGTGGGAGATGGGGTGACATTGAGCGTAAAGAAACGCTGATGAAATCAGCATTTTCTCAGAGCCTCCGGCGGATGCGCACGGATTGGCAGGGGCAGATGCTGAGTCGCGGCAGGGCCGCGACATGGAGGTAATGTGAAATGATGGGTTACAGCATCAGGAAAAAACCGGAGCTTCTGATACCGGCCAGCAGCCTGGAGGTGCTGAAGGCTGCTGTGATATTCGGCGCGGACGCGGTCTATATCGGCGGGGAGGCTTTCGGCCTGCGGGCGAAGGCGAAGAACTTTTCCCGGGAGGAGATGGCGGAGGGGATTGCATTTGCCCACGCCCATGGGGTAAAAGTGTATGTGACGGCCAACATTCTGGCCCACAATGAGGATCTGGCGGGAGCCAGGGAATATTTCGGGGAACTGCGGGATATGGAGCCGGAACACTGTGACGCCCTGATCATCTCTGATCCCGGTATGTTCACCATCGCCAGGGAGATATGGCCCCAGGCGGAGATCCACATATCCACCCAGGCCAACAACACCAATTATGAGACCTATTTATTCTGGTGGAAGCTGGGCGCAAAGCGGGTGGTCGGCGCAAGGGAACTGTCCTTAGAGGAACTGCGCGTGATCAGGGAACATATTCCGGCGGAGATGGAGATAGAGAGCTTTGTCCATGGCGCCATGTGCATTTCCTACTCGGGCAGATGTCTCCTGAGCAATTATTTTACCGGCCGGGATGCCAACCAGGGCGCCTGCACCCATCCCTGCCGCTGGAAGTACGCAGTGGTGGAGGAAACCCGCCCCGGGGAGTATCTGCCGGTGTATGAGAATGAACGGGGTACTTTTCTTTTTAATTCCAAGGATCTCTGTATGATCGAACATCTTCCGGAACTGATGGATGCGGGAATTGACAGCCTGAAGATCGAGGGTCGCATGAAGACCGCGCTCTATGTGGCCACAGTGGCCAGGACATACCGCAGGGCAATAGACGACTGCCTGGTCTCGGAGGAAACGTACCGGGGCAATATGGAATGGTATCGGGAAGAGATCGGAAAGTGTACCCACAGGCAGTATACCACAGGCTTCTATTTCGGGAAAACGGATGAAAACACCCAGATATACGACAGCAGTACTTACGTCAATGAGTATAAGTACCTGGGCATTGTGGACGCAAAAAAAGGCGGCCTGGCGGGAATCGAACAGAAGAACAAATTTTCCGTGGGCGATCCCATTGAGATCATGAAGCCGGACGGTGCGAATGTGGCGGCGACTGTGGAGGAAATGTACGATGACCAGGGGAATGCGGTGGACAGCTGCCCCCACTCCAGACAGAGGATCTGGCTGAAGCTTTCGGAGGATCCGGAGGTCTATGACCTGCTTCGGGTAAAGGAATCATAATACATGGAATCATGGTTTGGGCAAACAATGCTTTTGATGTAACAGTTCAGCCTTCGGCAAAACTGTTACGGAAATTTTATAAAAATATAATTTAGGTATTGCAATTTAAGAAAAAGTAGGGTATCGTATAGAAAACGAGGCGTCGGGCATTTTGTTTTGGCGCTTCTGCATATCGGTATGGTCAGAACGAAGATGTTCCAGGTAACTGAGTTTACTTTGGGACTCTTTTTTTACAGAGAGTGCGCAGGAACGTCCGCACGCCGGTGTGCCATATAGTGCAACAGGAAAGGGAGAATGAAAAATGAGTGAAGCATTGAATGTGGAAGAGATTTTTGCCAGTAAGGTATTTACCCTTGGCAAGATGAAGGAAAGGCTGCCCAGAAGCGTATACAAAGAAGTCAAGAAGATCATGGAGCAGGGAGGCGAGCTTTCCCCCGCGGCGGCGGATGTGGTTGCCAAGGCCATGAAGGATTGGGCGGTGGAGAACGGAGCGACCCACTTTACCCATTGGTTCCAGCCGCTCACCGGCATTACCGCGGAGAAGCATGATGCCTTTGTGACCCATCCCGACGAGGAGGGCAGGATGCTCATGGAATTCTCCGGCAAGGAACTGATCAAGGGAGAACCGGACGCATCCTCCTTCCCCTCCGGCGGACTGCGGGCTACTTTCGAGGCAAGGGGCTATACGGTGTGGGATATCACCTCTCCTGCCTTTTTGAAGGAGGATGCCGTGGGCGTGATCCTCTGTATCCCCACCGCTTTCTGCTCCTATACCGGCGAGGCCCTGGACAAGAAGACACCGCTGCTGCGTTCCATGGAGGCTGTCAGCCAGCAGGCGCTCCGTATCGTAAGGCTGTTCGGCAATACCGAGGCTACCAAGGTAGTGGCCAGCGTAGGACCCGAACAGGAATATTTCCTGGTGGACAGGGCAAAGTACCTACAGAGGGAAGACCTGATCTTCACCGGCCGTACCCTGTTCGGCGCGCCTGCTCCCAAGGGACAGGAGCTGGAGGATCATTACTTCGGTACGATCCGGGAGCGGATCGGCTCCTATATGAAGGATCTGAACATTGAACTGTGGAAGCTGGGTGTGACTGCCAAGACCCAGCATAACGAGGTGGCTCCCGCGCAGCATGAGCTTGCGCCCATTTATGAGACGGCAAACATTGCGGTTGACCATAACCAGCTGGTGATGGAGACCATGAAGAAGGTGGCGGGACGTCATGGCCTGACCTGCCTGCTTCACGAGAAGCCCTTCGCAGGCGTGAACGGCTCCGGTAAGCATGATAACTGGTCCATTGGTACGGACAACGGCGTTAACCTGCTGGATCCCGGGGATACGCCCAATGAAAATGTTCAGTTCCTGTTGGTGCTGGCCTGCATCATGAAGGCTGTGGATACCCATGCGGACCTGCTCCGCCAGAGTGCTTCCGATGTGGGAAATGACCACAGGCTTGGCGCTAACGAGGCACCTCCCGCCATTATTTCCATGTTCCTGGGGGAGCAGCTGGAGGATGTGGTAAAGCAGCTGGTGGAAACCGGTGAGGCGGCACATCTGCTGGAGGGCGGCAAGCTGGAGACCGGCGTATCCACTCTGACCGACCTGGAGAAGGATGCCACAGACCGCAACAGGACGTCACCTTTCGCCTTTACCGGCAATAAGTTCGAGTTCCGTATGGTAGGCAGCGCGGACTCCATCGGCAGCCCCAACACGATCCTGAATGCCATTGTGGCGGAAGCGTTCTGTGAGGCGGCGGATCTGCTGGAGAAGGCGGAGGACTTCGAACTGGCTGTCCATGACCTGATCAAGGAATATATGACAAAGCATTTGAGAATTGTATTTAACGGGGACGGCTATTCCGATGAGTGGGTAAAGGAAGCGGAAAGGCGCGGTCTGCCCAACATCAAATCCATGGTGGAGGCAGCGGCTACCCTGACTACCGACAAGGCTGTGAAGCTGTTTGAGAAGTTTGGCATTTTCACAAAGGTGGAGCTGGAGTCCCGGGAGGAAGTTACATATGAGACTTACTCAAAGTCCATCAATATCGAAGCATTGACCATGATCGACATGGCGAAAAAACAGATCCTGCCCGCTGTGATCAAATATACGAAGTCCCTGGCGGATACGGTGATCGCTGTGAAGGAGGCGGGTGCGGACACCAGCGTACAGACGGAACTGCTCGGCCAGGTTTCCGCGAAGCTGGCGCAGGCCAAGGCTGCCCTGGTGAAGCTTGAAAAGGTGGAGAAGGAAGCGGCGGCTATAAGCAATGCCAAGGAGCAGGCATTTTTCTATAAGGATGTGGTGTTCACTGCCATGGGAGAACTGAGGGCTCCTGTGGATGAACTGGAGATGCTGGTAGATAAGGACGTATGGCCGATTCCCACTTATGGCGATCTGATCTTTGAAGTGTAAGAAATGTGAAAAATAAGGTTCTGTGAGCGTCTGTGCGGGGGTTGGTGAAAAACTCCGCACAGGCGTTTTTTTATCCTATAGGAAATACCATCCTGACCGGGGAAGAATGCGAAGCATTCTTTTAAGTGCCGCTTGCGGCACTTTTTTACCTTATAGGAAACTGCGTCGTCAGATGCATGCATTCACAAGTTCGCTGTGCGAACTTGCAAGCGTCACGAAGGGACGTTTTTTTATGTTGAAAACAATTTGCATACTTATTATAATGAGAACAGATGCGCGGCTGTTATCGTATGGAGGCTGTCACTACATTATGAGAAGTATGAGGAAGAAGAGATGCTGATTTATCTGATGCGGCATGGCGAGACAGACTGGAATAAGGAAAAGCGGTTACAGGGGCAGAGCGATATTCCCCTGAATGAATATGGGGTTAATCTGGCGGTGAAAACAGCTGAGGCATTGGCGGAGGTATCCTTCGATATGGCTTTCTGCTCTCCCTTGGGAAGGGCGGAGGAGACGGCCAGGATCATACTCGGGACCAGGAAAACGCCGCTTTATTCGGACGCGCGGCTGAAGGAGATCAATTTTGGCATTCATGAAGGAGTCTGTTTTGATACGGCAAAGCAGGATCCGAAGGATCCCCTGCATAACTTTTTCTGTGAGCCTGATCAGTACGTTCCGCCGGAGGGTGCGGAATCCTTTGCACAGGTAATGGGGAGGGTGCGCAGCTTTCTGCAGGAGAAGGTAGTGCCGCTGGAGGGAGTCTGTGAAAGGGTACTGGTAGTGGCCCATGGGGCCTTTAACAGAAGCCTCCTGAGCCTGGTCATGGGGATGCCGCTGAAGGATTTCTGGCGGATCGCCCTGCCCAATTGTGCGGTGTCCATTCTTTCGCTGGAAGAGGGGCGGTTGAAGGTAGTGGAGGAGAGCAAAGTGTATTATGGGGAGCCGGTAAACGGCAGGCCGTGACATGGAGGTTAACGTGACAGAAATATTTGATACCCATGCCCATTATGACGATGAGTCATTTGATGATGACAGGGAGGAACTGCTGCGGGCATTGCCTGCAGAGGATATTGGAAAAGTGGTAAATGTAGCGGCCAGTTTAGCTACCTGTAAGTCCACAAGAGCCCTGGCGGAGCAATACGACTATATATACTGCGCCCTGGGCGTACATCCCGGTGATACGGAGGAACTTACGGAGGAGTCCATGGACTGGTTGCGACAACAGTGTCGGTTTGAGAAGTGCGTGGCAGTGGGTGAGATTGGTCTGGATTATTACTGGGACGAGCCTGACCGCGACATACAGAAAAAATGGTTCCTGCGGCAGCTTGATCTGGCTAGGGAATGTAAAAAGCCGGTTGTGGTCCACTCCAGGGACGCGGCGAAGGATACAGTGGATATTATGACCTCTGCGAAATGCCAGGAGATCGGCGGCGTGATCCACTGTTTTTCCTATACAAAGGAAACGGCGAAAATCTTTCTGGATATGGGGTTCTATATTGGGATCGGCGGCGTGCTGACTTTTAAAAACGCGAAAAAGCTGGTGGAGGTGGCGGAGTATGCTCCCATGGACCGCATTGTGCTGGAGACGGACTGCCCCTATCTGGCGCCGGTGCCCTACCGGGGAAAAAGGAATTGCTCTGTATTGATTCCCTATGTGGTGGAAGCCCTGGCGCAGATCAAGGGCATTACGGAGGAAGAGGTGCGGCAGGCAGCGTGGGAAAATGCCCATGCATTGTACAGGCTGTAGTGTAATTCTATTCTGTTTGGCAGTCAGATTTTTGCGATAAAAATATCGGCTAAATGTACAAAAGCATCAGGATAATTTGATTCCCGTGTGTGTCAAAATGTCCTAAAGGACATGACCACAGCGTCCTACGGACGCATTGCTGCCTGAGTCACTGTTGTTACGCCTCACTGACGGTATCGGGGAGAATGACTGGCGCTGCTTCCGCTTCATAAGCTGGGGTCTCACCGCTGTCATTTTCCGGGTCTGAAATATCATTCTGCATATCCGTAGGTTCGGAGATCTGCAGGCTCATGACGGACTGTGTTCCGCCGATGTCCATGGTGATCATCAGTACCCTTGAACCATCCGGCCTTATAATGATTTCGCTGCTGGTATTTGTGTCTTCTTCCCCGGAAGATGCATTTGGTTCCCTGTCTGCCAGGAGGCTTCTGCCCTGACGGTTCAGCGGTCCCTCATCCGGTGTCATCGCCCTGGAGGCGCTTCCTTTTGAGTACGCGTCGGCAGCGTATGGGCCTGATTCCCCGGTGACATAATGGTCACGTGGGGGAAACACTTCTGTGGCAATACTGCCCCTGACCGCGGTACCGGGAGCACGGCTGCCCGAGGCAGCCCTATCTGCGTCGGCCATGTGGAAGGGAAAATCTGTGCCAGGTGCGTTCTTTTGTGTCCTTTTTCCCCATATAGTGTGATGATCTGGCATTTTGATCCCGTTAATATTCATCTTCTGATTTCTCCTTTCTGAAGTCCGCAGTTAATAGATAATTGCAAAATATGAGAACCTTAAATGAATATCGGCAGAATAAAGGGAAGACTTTCGGATTATGTAACGAAACACTTTGTAACAGTTCAGACAGGACACTGAACTGTTACAACACTTTACCTATGGACAGGTCTGTTGGTTAATTCTGTCATTTCCTGTGAGGGTGTGCCATTATGGTGATATGAGGGAATGTGGAATAAATGGAATCGATTGACTTTCAAAGAGGAAGGCGGTATATTGAAATCATAGATTATGGATTAGGGATACACTGATTATCGTACGATCCGCAGCCTGGATGTGGCATGGGCGGGAGGAGGCAGCATATGGCGAGAGTGGCAGGGATTGGGAAGCAGGACTTTGAAAAGGTCAGGGTGAGTAATAACTTTTATGTAGACAAGACACACTTCATACGGGAATGGTGGGAGGCGGAGGACGATGTGACGCTGATCACCCGCCCCAGACGCTTCGGGAAGACACTGAACATGAGCATGCTGGAGAAGTTTTTCTCTGTGGAGTACGCAGGGAGGGGTGATTTGTTTGAGGGGCTATCCATCTGGGAGGAGGAAAAGTACCGCAGGCTGCAGGGGACGTACCCGGTGGTCTTCTTAAGCTTTGCCAGTGTGAAGGAGACAAATTATGTCTCCGCCAGAAGGAAGATATGCCAGTTGATCGCTGATGAATATTCCAAACGGGCTTTCTTGTTGGAAGAAGGTGGACTGCTGGAGGGGGAAAAGGAAACCTTTCTCAGGAAAAACATTGATATGGAGGATGTGGAGGCCACGCTTGCCCTGCACCAGCTTGCCCTTTATCTGTCCCGCTATTACGGTAAAAAAGTGATTATCCTGCTGGACGAATATGACACGCCTATGCAGGAGGCGTATGTGAACGGGTACTGGCAGGAGATGGTGGGCTTTATCAGGAGTCTGTTCAATGCTACCTTCAAGACGAACCCATACCTGGAGCGCGCCGTGATGACGGGCATCACACGAGTCAGCAAGGAATCTATCTTCTCGGATCTGAATAACCTCAGGGTGGTAACCTCCACTTCGGAGAAGTACGCGGACTGCTTCGGCTTCACGGAGGGGGAGGTGTTTGCGGCTTTGGAAGAATACGGCATGGCGGAGAAGAAAGGGAAAGTCAAGGAATGGTATGACGGCTTTACCTTCGGGAGCGTGACGGATATTTACAACCCATGGTCGATCATCAACTACCTCAACGAAAAGAAAGTGGGCACTTACTGGGCCAACACCAGCAGCAACAGCCTGGTAGGGAAGCTGATCCGCCAGGGAAGCCCTGAGATCAAGATGACTATGGAGGGACTGCTGAGGGGTGAGAGTTTCCACACCGTCATCGACGAGCAGATCGTGTTCAGCCAGCTGGACGTGGAGGGGGAACATTCCGGGGGGGATGAGGCGGTTTGGAGCATGCTCCTGGCCAGCGGATACCTGAAGGTTATGAGATATGAGTACAACGAGGAGTACCAGAGGGCGGAGTATGAACTGAAGCTGACCAACCTGGAGGTCCAGGCCATGTTCCGGCAGATGATCAACGGGTGGTTCGGAAGATGCAGGGGGGTGAGCAACGGGTTCCTCAGGGCGCTTCTGGCAGGGGATGTGGAGTCCATGAATGAATACATGAACGCCATCTCCTGTGAAATGTTCAGCAGCTTTGATACGGGGAAAGGAACAGCCGGTAAGTCGGAGCCGGAGCGTTTCTACCATGGGTTTGTGCTGGGGCTTATGGTGGAACTGAGCGACAGGTATGTGGTCACGTCCAACCGGGAGAGCGGCTTTGGACGCTATGACGTGATGCTGGAGCCCAGGAAGGAGGGCATGGACGCCTACATCCTGGAGTTTAAGTCAGTGCGGGAAAGCCGCGGGGAGACGCTGGAGGCTGCGGTGCAGGCAGCCCTGGGGCAGATTGAGAAGAAGCAGTATGAGGCGGCGTTGACGGCAAAGGGGATTCCCGCAGGGCGGATCCGGAAATACGGGTTTGCGTTCCTGGGGAAGGAAGTGCTGATCGGCGGCTGAGCATTGGCGCAAGGCAAGCGCCTGTAGTCTGTCGGATGCAGCGGAGCAGTTGGCAATCGCGGAAGAGGTGGTGGATGTGGTGGAAAAATATTTGAAAACAATAGAATAAAAGTACCCAGGGTTAATAATGGTATCTCTTCTTATTGCCGATCCAGAACAGCACCGTCACAAGCACCGCCATCACCTCCGCCACCACGATGGAGATCCATATTCCGTCAATCTGCCAGAATATGGGGAGGATCAGGATGGCCGCGATCTGGAACACCAGCGTCCTCAGGAAAGAAATGGCTGCGGAGATCAGGCCGTTGTTCAGCGCAGTGAAAAATCCCGAGCCGTAAATGGCAAATCCGGAAAACAAAAACGAAAAGGAAAAAATCGCAAATCCTCTCAGTGTCAGGCTCAGCAGATCAGCGTCATATCCCACGAACAAAATGGAAAGGGGCTTTGCAAGCACTTCCCCGAGAAGCAGCATACACACGGAAAACGTACCTGTTATGATAAGGCTCTTTTTGAACAAGCCCTTTAATTCATCGTGGTTTCCGGCACCGTAATGATAGCTGATCACGGGCGCGGTTCCAATGGTATATCCGATAAAGACAGCGATAAAGATCATGCTCACATACATCAGTACACCGTATGCCGCTACGCCGTTTTCCCCTGCATATTTCATAAGCTGCATATTATAGAGCATATTTACCAGGGACATGGACACGTTGCTCATCAGTTCCGAGGAACCGTTGGCGCAGATCCGGAGAAGCGCTTTACCGTCGAAGGAGGGTCTGATAAATTTCAGGCGGCTGGTATTGGGACGCCAGAAATACAATATAGGCAGTACTCCACCGATCACCTGGCTGATGGCTGTCGCAATCGCAGCTCCTGCAACGCCCCATTTAAATACCGCCATGAACAGCGCATCCAGCACCATATTAGTAATGCCGGCGGATACGGTGATATACAGGCCCAGCTGGGGCTTCTCCGCCATGATAAAGAAGCTTTGGAATTCCTGCTGCAGCATGAAAGCGGGAATGGCGATCAGTATGATCCGGCCGTAGAGGACACATTGATCCAGCATGGCACCCTCGGCTCCCAGCAGTGTGGCAACGGGGCGGATGCAGACGGCGCCCAGGATTGCAAGCACAATGCCCAGTGCCAGCGAAACGCAGACTACCATGGAAAAGAGGGAGTGGGCCTTTTCCGTCTTGCCCTCCCCCATGGTCTTTGAGATCAGGGCGCTGCCGCCTGTGCCCAGCATAAAACCGAAGGCGCCCAGGACCATAAGAAAAGGATATATAAAATTGACGGCTGCAAAGGGCGTCTTACCCACAAAATTTGATACGAAAAATCCATCCACTACACCGTAAATCGATGTGAATATCATCATGGCGATGGAGGGCAGTGTAAAACGTAACAGTTTTCTATAAGTGAAATGATCCGACAGCTGAATGTTATTTTTTTTCATAATCATACATAATACCTTTCTTAAACCTTATTTCCTTTTCAGAAATTCCCGCAGCAGTGAGCAGCGCTTTCCTGCCATCTCCACAAACAGCTGGTTTTCCGCGTCGCTGAAAGAAGCGAAAACCTGATTTTCCGCCTGCTTCAGCGGAATCACGATCTGCAGGGCCAGCGCCTGTCCCTGCGGGGTCAGGGTGACGTGTTTACTCTTGCGGTTTCCGGGAACCGCGTCCAGCTGTATGATGCCCTGCTGTGTCAGTCCCTTTAACGCAGTGTTAATGGTCTGGCGGCTGAAAAACCAGCCGTTGCAGATATCCGCCTGGGTGATGCCTGCGTCTGAGCCATGGACCACATAGAGGATCCAGAGCGCGGCATCTGACAGGTTGTGACGGAGCGCGTAATCATGATAGATATCATCAAGTTCCTTGTCAAACTGATCCAGCAGAGCCCCGTATTCGCTGTATTTATCCGAAATATTTTTCAAACTGGATACCTCCCTGCACGTTTTTGTCCCAAACCGGACAAAATGCATTATAATCCGGTTTGGGACAAAAGTCAACTTGTTATTCCAGTGAAGGTCAAAGATCCATTTGTGAACCCTTTGCTTGCAGCGGAGCCATTGATTACACGGAATCGCCCGTTCATGGCATTGGCAAATTTTATTTCTGCCTGTGCCGATACATACTTATATATGGTATATGCGAAGAGGTAGGAAAGGCAGGTGACTATCGTGTTGTCCATAGCGGTGTGTGATGACGAGATTCTGGAATGCTGCGGTATGGCGGGAAAGATCAGGGGAATCCTGGAAGAAATGAAAATACCCTGTACCCTGCGTCAATTCAACAGTGGCCAGGAGCTGCTGTGCGCAATAGAGGATTTTGACATTGTTTTCCTGGATATCCTCATGAAGGATTTGGATGGGATGAGGACGGCGCATATCTTTCGGGAAAAGAAGTTTGATAAGATATTGATCTTTGTTTCTTCCAGCAGGAAGTATGTATTTGAAGCCTATGATGTGGAAGCATTTCAGTATTTGCTGAAACCGGTTGACGACGGGAAGCTGAAAAGAGTACTGCAAAGGGCTGTGTTGAAATTGGAAAAGTGTCCGAAGGAATTTATGGTTATCAATAAAGAGAGGCAGAGCAAAAAGCTGTTCCTGGACAATATTTTCTACTTTGAGATCAGGGGCAGGAGAATTGATGTGCACGGGGCAGATGGGGTCTTCACATATTACGAACAGATTGGTGCACTGGAAAACCAACTGCGTGGAAAAGGATTTTTCCGGTGCCATAAAAGCTATCTCATAAATCTGAAATATGTGGACGGATATGACAGACAGCAAGTCATTCTGGGGAATGGGGAAAAGATCGGGATAGCAAAAAGAAGATATGAGGATTTCTGTCAAACGATCCTGGAGTATATGAGAGCAGCGGGAGGGATGTTATGATACTTGAATATGCATGCATTTTTACAGCGATGCTGTGCTACCTGGGATATCTCTGTGCGGCAGTCGGCTTTTGCAGAAGGTATCTGGAAATTTCACGAACCGGGGAGATCCTTTTTGTGATTTTAAATGTCAGTGGCAGGATACTGGTCGATATCCTGTGTCGGTTTCACTTTGGCTGGTACGGCATTTTGATTTCGCTGGATCATGTTCTCTTTATGGGACTGGTATTATGGCTGTTCAGGGGGACGAGAGGGAAAAAGATACTGGCGGCCTCCAGCCTGGTTGCAGTATATACGTTGACTGTAAATTTCAGCAGTTCCTTTTTATCCTGCCTGATCCTGTTCTGGAAGCATACCATGCAGGATGCGGCGGAGCCGGTTTTGGGCGGAGGGGAATGCTGCCTGATCATCAGCATCAGTCTGGTCACGGTGATCCTGGCTGTGGATTGGAGCGCAAGACACCTGGGGGAGGTTTTTTGTTTCGTGTCAGGGAAAGGGGATATGGTGCTGGCAATTCCACTGCTGGCGGTGACTGCGGTAACTGATGTGGCAAACTGGGGAGCCGGATACGGAATACTGTTCAGAAGCGGGGGAAACATGGGCTTGTACTATGATCAGATCTTTAGTTATGCGGGGTTCTGCGTGCTGACTGCGCTATCCATGTCTGCCGTGGGGGGATACCTGTCCGGTATGAAACATATCTGGCTGGAACAGGAAAAGAGCAGGCAGTACCGTTCCCAGATTGCCGCCTATGAAATGCTGGAAGAGCAGTACACCCGGTCGGAACGGCTAAGGCATGACCTGAAAAATCATGTGATTGCCTTGACGGGACTACTGGAAAAGAAAGAGTGGAAGAAGATGGGAAGCTATCTGGACAGTATGGCGGACAGCGCAGACTTAAGGACAGGTGAGGAGATCACGGGAAACAGGGTGGTGGATATCCTTCTGTATCAAAAGCGGAAAAGCGCCGAAGAAAAACATATTCTCTGGGAATGTGATGTGCAGATGCCCCCAAACTGTTGTATCAGTGAGTTTGATCTGTGTGTCCTGTTTGGAAATATTCTGGACAATGCGGTGGAGGCATGTGAAAGATTGCAGCAGGTCGGGCGGCACTGTGATCAGCCGCCGTTTATCAGCGTGCAGGCCGGGAGCATCAGGAAATGCTTTCTGCTGGAGGTGAAAAACAGTGTAAGCATGGCGGAGAAGGGTCAATCCCCGACGGCGGACAGGATCACGGTGAAAAAGAACCGGGAGGGACATGGTTTCGGATTACTGAATGTGGGTGATGTGGTGCATAAATACAATGGCGTGATGAATACGGAAATGCGGGAGGAGACCTTTGTCACGTCGGTATTAGTGCCCCTGTGTGATCCGGACATAACATCAGATGCTTCATTTGAAACGGGAATCTAACATAGTGAAATTCCATATCCGATACAGGGTACAGGAGCCGGATGCCGCGCATATGTCAAAGACACTGATACGCGATGATTCCCGCGGGCATCGGATTTCGAAATTCATTTTACACGGGAGGTTGGAGCATGAACACAAAGACAATGGAAGGAATTGTGGGTGCAAACACAAATATGAATCTGCTGAACACGCCCATGCGGGTGTATAAAGAGGCGAGGCGCAGGGGAGATACGGGAGCCATGGAACGAGCCATGGGGTATGCCGGCGAATGTGCGGAACGGGCGGAGGAGTATAAGGCGGAAGCTGAGAAAGGCATGGAGGAGGACGCAAGGGAAGCCAGGGAAAAGGCCAGAGAAGAGTTTGAGAAGGCGATCCAAAAGCGCAGGGAAGAGAGAAAAGCCGGAGAAGCAAGAGTGACCGGGGAAGAGCGGAAGGCCGGAGAAACAAGACAGGCCGGGGAAGAGCGGAATGCCGGAGAAACGAGAGTGACCGGGGAAGAGTGGAATGTCGGAGAAACGAGAGTGACCGGAGACGGGGAAAAGCCGGAGGAACGGAACGGCGGAAACAGTCCGGAAGGCAAAAGGGAGCCTGTTACCTATACCAGAACGGGTACAGTCGTACCGGTGGGGCAGGACGCGAGTATTTCCATTTCCATATAGAAAGAGCGGATCATAAATGTTATAATACACTCATGGATTCCTTCGGTATCATGTCAGGTGAAGTCAGCATCCCCGCTACATGCACCAGGATGCTGGCACCCGCGGTACTCGTCAAGTCGTGAAACATGGCTTTATAACAGTGCAGGCACACCTGCCTGGCGCATTGGCCGTGGGAAACAAACCGGAGTCTGGGGGAAAATTGGATGATATATACTGTTACGTTTAATCCGGCCATCGATTATGTCGTGGAGGTTGACAATCTGGAGGCGGGAATGACCAACCGTGCTGTCGGCGGGCAGCTTTTACCCGGAGGCAAGGGCCTGAATGTCTCTGCTCTTCTCAACCACCTGGGCATGGACAATGTAGCCCTTGGGTTTATTGCGGGATTTACCGGCGCGGAGATCAAACGCAGCTTCCAGGCGATGGGCGGAAAATGTGATTTTATTGAATTGAAGGAGGGAATTTCCAGGATCAATGTGAAGATCAGATCCGACAGGGAAACGGAGATCAATGGAGCCGGTCCCGCAATCGACGGCGGCTCCCTGGCAAAGCTCATGGAAAAACTGAATGCGCTGCGTGATGGCGATATTTTGGTTCTGGCAGGGAGCATACCGGCTTCCCTGCCTGACACCCTGTACAGTGATATCATGAAGATGCTTTCGGACCGGCAGATCATGATCGCGGTGGACGCCGCGAAAGACCTGCTCCTCAATGCGCTGCCCTGTAAGCCGTTTCTTGTGAAGCCAAACGTGCATGAGCTGGGAGAAATATTTGATGTGACGCTTCGGACCAGGGAGGAGGTGATTCCATACGCCAAAATGCTCCAGGAAAAGGGAGCGGCCAATGTCCTGGTCTCCATGGCGGGGGAAGGGGCCGTGCTGATGGCGGAGACGGGCGAGGTATTGATGCGCGGGGCTCCCGAAGGGAAAGTGATCAATTCCGTGGGCGCGGGAGATTCCATGGTTGCGGGATTTATTGCGGGATGGTGTGAAAAGGGGGACTATACCCATGCCTTTAAAATGGGTCTGTCCGCAGGCAGCGCCAGTGCATTCTCGGAGCGACTGGCCACAAGGCAGGAGATAGAGCGGATATTCAGGCAGCTGGGAGAATGCATATGAGAAAATGGATCAACGGGAGATTAATAAACGGAAACAGGATTGACCTGGAGGTATGCTATTATCCTGAGCACTGGGATAGAAGCCTGTGGGCGGAGGACCTGGAGCGGATGCTGGCAGCAGGCGGAAATAATACGTAAATATTGCAAGGACACTGATTTTATCACGACCAACGGTATTTTCGGCAACATAGATTACCCGCGGTTGAGCCGGGAAAGCGGCGTCGGATGCGAAGCAGACGCTTTTATGAATGTGAGGGCTGAACTGTTACTAAATTTGAAATTTTTTTGAAATTTTTGAATAAAAAGTATTGCAAACGGGAATTACTTCGTGTATAATATATCAGGTAATGTAGATAGCGCTATCGCCAAACGGTAAGGCAACGGACTCTGACTCCGTCATTTCAAGGTTCGAATCCTTGTAGCGCTGCGACAACAGCGGTGCGCTGCTGAAAGACCTCGGTGGAGAAATTCACTGGGGTTGTTTTTTGTTGTAAAATCAGGGGGGTGCGGGGATTTCTGTGTTTTAGGGCGACCAGAGGTACAGATTACAACATAATCGAAATCAGGAAGATTTTCGAGGCTTCTGGCATGATGGTAGGTACTTAGCCAGTCCTTATTAACAACTTCATATTGAAAAACCATCTGTGTTCCTTTAATGTATTAACAACCACGAAAACACACAAAGGAGTACTCACAGATGGTTTCTGTCAATGCATTATGCAAAAATTTGTTGTATACAAGTTGCACAATCAGTAAGACTATATAATAGCCTTTGTTTTTGCATGGAATCCGCCCATAAGCGGAGGAAGGCGTATGAGACCAGTTTCCTGTCGGAACTGTATCCAGGAGTGGCACTATCCCGGAATACGGTTTCCGCGTTCCTGAACGATATGGGCAAAGCGCTGTCACGGATCGTCCAGTTCATGCGTAACCGTACGGCTGCCATAGCGATCGCCCACCACCTGCTTATCGACGGAACCCTGAAATCAGTTGAGTCAGAAGTCAATTCCCTTTCTGACTTTTCCAGAAAGGCAAGGACAAAAGGAACCCGGGACATATCCATCCTTTACGCATTCGATCTTGAAGGGATGAAGCCTGTCTGCTCACAGTGCTTCCCGGGCAATATGCTGGATGCCACATCATATGGGGCATTTATCTCCGACAATGGGATCACGAAAGGCATCATTGTAGCCGATAAGGGATTTCCGGAATCCACAGCGCATAAGCAGTTTAAGGCCAATCCGGATCTGCATTACCTCAACCCGGTGAAACGGAACTCGAAACTGATCGGGCGCCATAATATGCTGGACTTCACAGACATCCTTCCCGGCCATGAAGGCATCATTTTCCGTAAAGAGAAGTGTTCCGGCACTGATAAATGGCTTTACTCTTACCGCGACAGCCACAGGGCATCCAGGGAAGAGCGCGACTGGCTCAGCCGTGCCCAAAAGAGCAAAACCTACAATCCGGATACCATCCGCGAGAAACAGAAAACATTCGGCACCGTCGTCCTGGAATGTGACCTGGACATCGATTTTTTGGCAGAATTCTATTAAACAAAAAGTGATGGATAAAACTTTCCTTTGGTGGTATGATACTTATAACAACAGAAAGGATGTGATATGCATGGCAACAGCTACAGCCACAAAAGCGGCAGAGACTTCCTATACAATAAATGATGCTATGGAAGTACTGTTCGGAAAACTTGATGAAGCGATTGAAGATATGGAAAACGGAAGGGTACAGACCATAGAAGAAGCATGGAAAGAGATTGACAGTATATAAGAGGTACAGATGAATAAGCGGTATAAAGTGGTAATCGCCCAAAGCGGTAAGACTGACGTTGAAAATAAAAAACGTTATATAATCCAGAATTTCAAGTACCGTGAGTATGCTGAAAATTTTTCATCAAGAATCAAAAGAGCGGCAGAAGAATTAGCCATATTTCCGACCAGTCACCAATTAACAGGCTTCAAATATCGTGGGTATGATATTTACATGAAACCTCAAAGCAACCATCTATTATTTTATACCATAGCTGATGATAAGGATACTGTAACAGTACTCCGTATCCTGCAGGACGGTATGGATTGGGAATACATAATTCAGCGGTGGATTCAAATAAACTCATAAACGAATGAAAGGCTCTGCGTGAGGAATTATGCAGGATCATTATTTTTGAAAATCAAGCTATAAGTTATTGCCATGCTGCTTGATTCCCGCGAGCAATGAGCCAAGTAGACGTGCTTGCACGTATATTTGGCGAATGCCGCGAGGGTCAACAACCCCGCTACTTGCCGCGGGATTGTTGACTGTCGAGGATACTGTCGACCTATGGAGCGTTGATGAACTGGCCACGGCTTTGAAACAACCTGCGTCTCCCGGAAACCGATAGATGATTCCATAGGGTATTTGAACTACAGGATAACCTGAACTCCCTTGAGTTTACTGGATAAAATGTGTCTGGTACGCTGAACGTGTTGGGACGTTGCATGAGTATCAGATTTTCATTGATGAAAAGCCTGCACAGGAGATGGTGAGGTGTATGATTATGAATGGACAGATGAAGAAATATCTTCATTAAACTGCATTGATATCACCCGGGTCATAATTATAAATGAACGATAGTGAACGGACAATATTTACCTGTAAGGAAGGAATTTTCTGCTTGCCAATTCATGTCTATCGTGTTACCATGTATTCGTTGACAAAAAGAAAGGATTCAGGAAAGGAGGGCTTACCATGCAGGATAACAGACAACATCGGAATAGAATAGGGAAACTGACGGTCAAAGGTACAGCGCTTCGCAGATATGGTAGATAGTTTTGGCGTGAACAGGCTATTGTTCATTAAAACTTTTATCAGATATTCCTGCCGTGACAGCACCTTTGGGGTGCTTTTTTTGTGCCCGATTTTAAGTAAAAAAGAGTGATAGATTGTTGTAAATCTTTCACTCACAAGCTTGCGTCTGCGCTGCATTCACAAGCTTGATATACGCAAAAAGCAGCGCAGAAATGAGTGTAAACATGAAAACAATAAAAGGCATTTATGCAGAAGCAGTCATATTCACGGACGATGTGGAGGAGTACGCGGAGGCACAGGTAAAAATGATATGCGACAACCAGGTGGCGGAGGGCAGTAAAATCCGTTTGATGCCGGACATACATCCCGGCAAGGTGGGTCCTATAGGCTTGTCCATGACAGTCGCGGATAAGGTAATTCCCCAGCTGCTGGGGGTGGATATCGGATGTGGTATGACCTGTGTGAAACTGAATAAAAACAATGCGGAGTTCCAGAAACTGGATCGGGTCATCCGGGAGAACGTACCGTCTGGGTCTGCCATACGGAAAGCTCCCCACCATATGGCAGGGGAATTCCCTTATGCAAAGATTCGCTGTGCCAGGCATATTAACAGGCAGAAAGCGGAGAGAAGCCTGGGCACCCTAGGCGGAGGCAATCACTTCATAGAACTTGACAGAGGGGAGGGCGGAAGCCTGTACCTGGTGGTACACACGGGCAGCCGGCATCTGGGGGAAGAGGTGGCAGGGCATTATACAAAGCTTGCCCACGCCTCCCTGAAGGGGCAGGGGCTGGAGGTTCCCTATTATATGAGTTACCTGGAAGGGGATGAAAAGGAAGCTTACATGGAGGATGTGCAGATTGTCCAGGACTATGCTGAGCAGAACAGGCAGATCATTGTCAGGGAAATCCTGAAGGGGATGAAGTGGAAGGCGGAGGAGCAGTTCTCGGTGGCGCATAATTATCTGGATGCTTCAGGGGTGCTCCGCAAGGGCGCCATCGCCGCCGAAGAAGGAGTCAGGGTAATTATTCCGGCAAATATGCGGGACGGCGTGATTCTCGGCATCGGACTGGGCAATGGGGACTGGAATTGTTCCGCACCCCATGGTTCCGGCAGGAGACTGAAGCGAGAGGACGTCAAATGCCGGTATACCGTATCGGATTTCAAAAAGGAAATGAAAGGCATCTACAGCAGCTGCGTGGGGGCGGATACACTGGACGAGGCACCCTTTGCCTACCGTTCCATTTCGGAAGTTGCTGAGCGGATCGGGGACACCGTCCGGATAACGGAGATTCTGAAGCCGGTCTATAATTATAAGGCCGGGAGCAGGGATATTCCTTAATTGCTAAGAAATAACAAGTACAAAAGATGTGAGGTATAAGTTTATGATCATTCAGATCAGCGCAGGACAGGGACCCGCCGAATGCCAGCTGGCGGTGGCGAAGCTGTTTGAAGCGCTTAAAAAAGAATATGGGGATTTGGAAATCATTTCAAAAACCAAGGGGCATGAGAGGGGCTGCCTGGATTCCATTCGCTTTCGGACAGGGCACGACTTAAGCGGCCTGGAGGGAACAGTGCTGTGGATCAGCAGGAGCCCTTTCCGCAGGAATCATAAGAGGAAGAACTGGTATGTGGACGTGAGCGTTGTCCCGGAGATTAGTGAAATTGCAACAGATGGGGAATACCGCATCGAAAAGTTCCACTGCGGGGGGAAAGGCGGCCAAAATGTGAATAAGGTGGAGACCGGGGTGCGGATCGTCCATATCCCTACCGGGATCGTGACCCAGTCCACAGAGGAGAGAAGTCAGCTCCAGAACAGGCAGAGAGCCATGGAAAGGATGCGGGAGAAACTCGCCGGCCTGAGGCAGGAGCAGCAGGAGAAACAGGCGGATGCCGCATGGATGGAGCACTACCGCATTGTCAGGGGGAATCCGGTGCGCACTTATGAGGGGGAACGGTTCCGGCTGTTATAGGATATTTTTAAACAAAAATATACAGATGTGGGAGGCGGAAGCCCGGTATGTCATGCCATATTTCGTAATGCTGTTACCTTACGCGGCCGCTGGTCTGGCACATATCGGACGCCATATGGAAAGCCAATCGACTGTTGCCTGAAATGCTTCAACAGTAATCTGGAATTCCAGTCCCAAGAGGATGACCAGGTATAAACAGAATCATTTGTAACAGTTCAGCCCTCCCATTCATAACGAGGTTGGCAAGCCCCCTCCTCAGCGTCTGCTTCGCATCCGACGCCGCTGCGCGGCTCATCTTTTATTTCCGCGTGCAATGAACCAAGTGCCGCGCTTGCGCGAGCATAAAGTCAGCAAGCTGACTTGGTGAATGTCGCGAGAGCCGCCTTTTGGCTTCATGTAAGGGCGTTCCGCTCATGCAGCAATTTGCACATCGCGCTTTGTGTGCAAGCACCCATGCGCAATTTGCAAATTGTTGCATGGCTGAACTGTTACAATCATTTTTCAGAAAATTCCTCTTTCTATGGAAAAATGCCGGAAAAGGTGATATGATCTTAATATTGAATGCAGAAATTTTAGAACAGATGATAAGGAGACTTGTTTATGGAAGAACCATTAAAGGTAACAAGAAAACACTTTTCCAGACTGGGCGGCATGTTTGTGCTGGGAACGGTCATTGTCTTTGCGGTGCAGCTGATCCCTGTGGCATTGGCGCAGCTATTCAGGCCGGAGTGGATACAGGATCCCAATATGAACCTTACCATGTCCATGCTGCCCATGTATCTTGTGGGAATGCCTGCCCTGATCGCGCTGGTGCGGACAGTCCCGGCGGAGACGGTGGAAAAGAGGCAGATGAAGTGGTGGCAGTTTTTGCTGGCAATGATCATGTGTTTTGGCGTGATGTATGCGTCTAATTTTGTAGGAATGATTCTTTCCACCATTATCGGGCTGATCAAGGGCAGTGCGGTGCAGAATACCATTCTTAATGTTGCCACTTCCATCAGTATGCCTCTGGCGATCCTGTACATGGTGATCTGTGCCCCGTTTATGGAAGAGTATGTGTTTCGTAAGCTGATCGTGGAACGGACGGTAAAGTATGGACAGGGTGTGGCTGTGCTGGTGTCCGGGCTGATGTTCGGTCTCTTTCACGGTAACCTGAACCAGTTTGTGTACGCCTTTACCCTGGGATGCTTCCTGGCGTTCCTCTATGTGAAAACAGGTAAGCTGAAGATCACCATTGCCATACACATGGCAGTCAATTTCATGGGAAGCGTGGTCAGCCTGACACTGTTGAGAATGCTTGATCTGGACAGGTATCTGGAGATCGTGGCGGACGGTATGGATATGGACGCCCTGATGGCATACATGTCTGAAAATGCCTTGGGCTGGGTGCTCTATATGATGCTGGGATTCTTTGTCATTGCATCCATATTGACCACAGTGATCCTGCTTATTGTATGCGCCGTGAAAAAGAAGATCACGTTTGAGAGAGGACAGGTGGCGATCCCCAGGGGGAAACGGTTCAGCACGGTAATATTAAATGTGGGGATGCTCTTGTATTGCATTTTCTGGATCGTGATGATCGTGGTGCAATTGTTTCAGTGATGCGATTGTTTCAATGATGCAATTATTTCAGTGACGCAATTGGCTTGGTGAAACAAATGTTTTTGCGTCAGATGTTTCGACGATACATTGCTTCAGTGATGAGTTGTTTCGGCGATAAGGGAAGGATTCAGTTTATGTATACATTTGAAAGCAGGATCAGATATAGCGAAACTGACAGTGAGGGGAAGCTTACCATGGCTTCTCTTCTCAATTATTTTCAGGACTGCTCCACCTTCCACTCCGAGGATGTCGGTTTGGGAGTGGGATATTTTAGGGAAGTGCATCAGGTGTGGGTGCTGTCCTCCTGGCAGATCGTGGTGGAACGTTACCCGAATTTATATGAGCGGGTCATTGTCGGCACACAGCCCTATGACATGAAGGGATTTCTGGGCTACAGAAATTTTGCCATGATGACGGAGGGCGGCGAGTATCTGGCGAAGGCCAATTCTATCTGGAGTCTTCTTGACCTGGATAAGGGAAAACCGGTGCCGGTCAGTGAGGAAATGGCGCAGAAATACGGGATCGGTGATAAACTGGATATGGAGTATGCCCCCCGGAAGATTGCGGTTCCGGAAGGAGGAGTGTCCGGCGAGGCCATTGTGGTGAAACAACATCATCTGGATACCAACCATCATGTGAATAACGGGCAGTTTATCGACATGACTATGGATTTCCTTCCGGAGGATTTTGTGATCGGACAGTTGCGCGCTGAGTATAAGAAGCAGGCGTTTCTGGAGGATGTACTGCTGCCCTATGTGGTGACCGGCGGGGACAGGGTGGTGGTGTCCCTGACCGATGAAAAGGGAGCGCCCTATGTGGTTGCGGAGATGTTGAGAAAGGATAGCCCAATGTGATTGCGGAGATGCTGAGAAAGGATATCAAATGATTCGTTTAGGAGAAAGGCAGTTATTATATATTGTAAAGCAGGTGGACTTCGGGGTATATCTGGCACCAGAGCAGGACAGCCAGGAGGAAAGGGTGCTGCTGCCCGCGAAACAGGTGCCCCAGGGCAGCGGGATCGGAGATCCCGTGGAAGTGTTTGTCTACCGCGATTCCAGGGACAGGATGATTGCTACGGTCAGGGAACCTAAGCTGAGCATGGGGCAGGTAGCGGAACTGACAGTCGTGCAGGTGGGGAAGATCGGCGCTTTCCTGGACTGGGGGCTGGAGAAGGATCTGCTTCTGCCTTTCCGGCAGCAGAGGGGCAGGGTGCGGGAGGGGGACAAAGTCCTGGTATCCCTCTATATAGACAAGAGCAGCAGACTCTGTGCCACCATGAATGTCTATGACAATCTGCGCACGGACAGTCCTTATAAGGCGGAAGACAAGGTCACGGGCAGGGTATATGAGATCAGTGATAATTTTGGCGCTTTTGTGGCGGTGGACAATCTTTATTCCGCACTGATACCGAAAAAGGAGTTGTACGGCAGGATAGGACTGGGAGATGAGGTGATGGCAAGGGTGACCCAGGTGAGGGAAGACGGCAAACTGACCTTAAGCATCCGTGACAAGGCGTATCTTCAGATGGATGTGGATGCCCGGGAACTCATGGAGATCATTGACAGCTATGACGGAGTACTGCCTTTTACCGATAAAGCGGCGCCCGAGGTAATCACCCATGAGACCGGCATGAGCAAGAATGAGTTTAAGCGTGCGGTAGGCCGTCTCCTGAAAGAGGGCAGGATTGAAATTAAGGAAAAGGTCATTCGAAGGCTTTAGGGGAAACTGAAAAACAGCGGTTTTGCGCACGGCTGTCTCTGATTTTTTGTGCAAAAGGCGCGTGAAAACACCTCGCGGCAGCGAGGGTGTGAAAAGTAACCGGAGATTCTTAAGAAATCTGAAAATATGCAGGAAGGACTGGAAAAAAGGAGCCATATGTGTTATGATGGATCCATCCGATGAAAGGGGGTATTTACTATGGATATAGCTGGTTTGTCAATGGACTTGAGTACCATTTCCACAACGTCAAAGGTAGGTACGGCGGTGCTCAGTAAGGCAATGGATACCAATGAGGCATTGGGTCAGGGTCTGGTGGAGATGATAGATGCGGCTGCCATGGAGAGAAGCGTGAATCCGGCAGTTGGTGCAAACTTTGATATGCGGATCTGATTTCGGATGAGGAACTGTCGTTCCTAAGAAACTGTTAAGAACTAACTTTACACTTTGACGCAGCATTTGCAAACTCAGACAAGTCAAATGTGAAGATTAATTCTTTAACAGTTCTGAAGGACATATGACTGCCTGAGGGTTAACCTTCGGGCAGTTTTTTTACCTTATAGGAAACTGCGTCATCAGACCCATGCATTCACAAGTTCGCTGTGCGAACTTGCAAGCGTCACAAAGGGACGCCCTCAAATGGAGCTAAAAGGCGGCTCCCGCGGCAATCGCCATATGTCTGTGCAAGCACACATGGCTCATTGCACGCGGAAATAGAAGGTGAGCCGCGAAAGCGGCGTCGGTTGCGGAGCAGACGCTGGGGAGGGGTCTTTGCCCACCTCGTTATGAATGTGAGGGCGGAACTGTTATGTTTTTTTGTGAATTTTCATAAAAACCTATTGCTTTTTTATGTCGTTTTTTGTACTCTTTATATGAAAGCCTTTTTTAGGAATACAAAAGTTGTGAAAGTGGGGGCGCCATGATTTCAAATCAGATATTGCAGAATACCATAGAAGGACTCAAAGGAATAGCCAGGGTGGAGTTTTGTGTCATGGACACAGACGGTAAGAGTGTCGCGTCCACTGCGGATATGAAGAACTGTTCCAAGGCTGCTGTGGAGTTTGCGGCTTCTCCTGCGGATTCCCAGGAGATCCAGGGGTATCAGTATTTTAAGATATTTGATGAGCAGCAGTTGGAATATATACTGGTAGCCGGGGGAATCGGTGAAGATGTCTATATGATAGGAAAGATGGCAGCCTTCCAGCTGCAGAATCTTTTGGTTGCGTACAAGGAGCGCTTCGACAAGGATAATTTTGTCAAGAACCTATTGTTGGACAATCTGCTGTTGGTAGATATTTACAGCCGTTCCAAAAAGCTGCATATACAGACAGATGTCCCCAGGGCGGTGCTGGTCATAGAGTCCGGAAACGGTAAGGACAATAATGTCCTGGAACTGGCGAGGGCGCACCTTGGCAGCAGCAAAGACTTTGTCACGGCTGTGGATGAGGACGACGTGATCGTAGTCAAGGAGCTTTTGGATAATGACGCTGCCCGGGAGATTGACAAGGCGGCAAAGTCACTGGGACAGTTCCTGGAGAAGGAGGGCATCCGGGATCTCCGAATTGCATATGGCACGGTGATCCAGGAGATCAAGGAGGTCAGCCGCTCCTATAAAGAGGCTAAGATGGCACTGGATGTGGGTAAGATCTTTTTTGATGAACGGAAGATCATTGCATACAGCGAGCTGGGGATCGGGCGCCTCATCTATCAGCTGCCCATACCACTGTGCAAGATGTTTATCAGGGAAATTTTTGGAGGAAAGAGCCCTGATGAATTTGATGAGGAGACGTTGACGACCATACATAAATTTTTTGAGAACAGCCTGAATGTTTCGGAGACCTCCAGGCAGTTGTTCATTCACAGGAACACGCTGGTATACCGGCTGGATAAGCTCCAGAAAAGCACCGGGCTGGATTTGCGTGTATTTGAGGATGCAATTACCTTCAAGATCGCCCTGATGGTGGTTAAGTACATGAAGTATATGGAAAATGCGGATTTTTAAGCGAATTGGAAAACGGAAAGGAAATACATGGCTAATAAAGTAATGCAGAAAAGACGGCGGGAGCAGATGATCGAGGAGAACGGCGTGATCTATCTGAACAATGTGAGTAAATCCTACTCTACAGGGTCCCCCGCCTTAAACGGGATATCATTAAATATCGGAAGAGGAGAATTTGTATTTATTGTGGGGGACAGCGGCTCCGGAAAATCCACGCTGATCAAATTGCTGCTGCGGGAGCTGACGGCTACCAGCGGTAATGTGTATGTGCTGGGGCATGACCTGGGCAGGCTTCGCCATAGGCAGATCCCGAAGTTCCGCAGGAATCTGGGGGTGGTGTTCCAGGATTTCCGTCTGTTAAACGACAGGAACGTGTATGAAAATGTAGCGTTCGCGCAGCGTATCGTGGAGACACCCGGCAGTGAGATCAGGAGGAATGTACCTGCGATCCTCGCCACTGTGGGGCTTGCGGGAAAATATAAGGCGAAGACCACCAAGTTATCCGGCGGCGAGCAGCAGCGTGTGGCACTGGCCAGGGCGCTGATCAATAATCCTTCCATCCTGCTGGCGGACGAGCCCACAGGTAACCTGGATCCCAAGAATTCATGGGAGATCATGAAGCTGTTGGAGGAGATCAATGAAAGCGGCACTACGATCGTGGTGGTTACCCACAACAGGGAAATTGTCAATGCCATGCGGAAACGAGTGATTACCATGAAGAAGGGCGTCATTGTCAGCGATGAGGAAGGAGGGGCATATATCGATGAAGATTAGCACCTTATTCTACACGATCAGACAGGGGGTTGCCAATATCTTCCGCAATAAATGGTATTCTTTCGCTTCCATAGCGACCATTTCTGCCTGCCTGTTCCTGTTCGGCATTTTTTATGCCATTGTGGCGAACTTTGAGAGCATTGTCAAGACCGCGGAGGAGGGCGTGTCCGTGACGGTATTCTTCCACTATGAGGGAGATTCCTTTGAATACGGAACCAACTGCAGCCCTGACCATGTGGTTCCTTCCGATCAGCGGATCGAAGAGATCGGGCAGATGATCCTGAACCGGGCGGAGGTGTCGGATGTGGTATTTATCTCCGATGACGAGGCGTGGAAGGACTTTGCTGCTGAGAGGTATGGCGAGGTCTACGCCGTCGGGTTCCCGGAAAATCCCCTGGCGGGAGAGAACAGTTATGAGGTCTTTCTCAGCGACGTGTCCATGCAGAGCGCATTGGTGACATGGCTGGAATCCATACCGGAAGTGCGCAGGGTCAA
Organism: uncultured Lachnospiraceae bacterium; assembly: GCA_948473115.1. GTDB lineage: Bacteria > Bacillota > Clostridia > Lachnospirales > Lachnospiraceae > Acetatifactor. The sequence continues at coordinate 80,674 of CAOKWI010000007.1, forward strand.
CTACTCGGAGCTTACTGCGAATACATTGAGCGGCGTGAATCTGTTGATTGCTTATGTCTCCATGGGGATCATCATCATATTGCTGGCAGTCAGCATCTTCCTGATCAGCAATACAGTTGCCATAGGTATTTCCGTCCGTTCCGCGGAGATCAATATCATGAAATACATTGGCGCCACGGATTTCTTTGTGAGAGCGCCTTTCGTATTGGAGGGTATGCTGATTGGACTGATGGGCGCGGCCATTCCGCTGGGGATCATTTACAGCATTTATAATTATGCGCTGACCTATGTGATAGAGAGGTTTTCGATACTCAGCAGTTTCCTGAACTTCCTGCCCGTGGACGAATTATTCAGGATCCTGGTACCGGTTTCGCTTGGGGTAGGTATAGGGATCGGATTTCTGGGGAGCCTTTCAACTGTGCGCAAGCACCTTCGTGTATAATGTAGAAAACTATGAGAAAACGACTTTTTTGTATCTGTCTTGCCCTGTGCACGGGACTTGTCCTTAATCCGCACATGGCGGCATCCGCTGCGGGAACCAGTATGTCTTCCATCACTTCGGACAGTATCCGGGAGAAGGAAGAGCAGATCCAGCAGGCGGAAAAGGAGAAGGAAGCGCTTGAAAGCGGTATTACCAATCTGCAGGCGATCAAGAAGGATCTGGAGGCCCAGAAAGCGAACCTGAAACAATACGTGGCGCAGCTGGACAAGAGCCTGATGGAGATGGAACAGAATATTGTGGAACTGAATCAGCAGATCCAGACCAAGGAAGAAGAGATCAGTCAGAATGAAAAGGAACTGGAGGCGGCTCTGGAGCGGGAACAAAATCAGAAAGAATCCATGATCACCCGCATAAAATTTGTGTATGAGACGGGAACGCCGCAGCTGACGGAACTGTTGCTGAAGGCTACCGGCTTCGGTGACTTCCTGAATACGGCTGACTATGTGGAAAGGGTGATGGCTTATGACCAGCGGATGCTGCAGGATTACGTGACCATACGGGAGTACGTGGAACTTTGCAGGGATGAATTGGAGCTTGAAAAGCAGATTCTGGACCAGGCGAAATATAATGTGCAGCTGGAACAGCAGAGCCTGGAGGAATTGATCGACCAGAAATCGAGGGATATCGTCAGTTACGAGACGGATATCAACAATAAAGAAAAAGCAATTAAGGAATATGAAGCGGAACTGAAAGCACAGGATGCGGAAATCGCGGCGCTGGAGGCGGCCATTGCCGAGGAGAAGAAACAGATCATTGCCAACAGCGGCACGGTGCTGACCTACGACGGCGGTGTATTTAAGTTTCCTCTGGCATCCTATACCAGGATATCGGATGAGTATGGCCTGCGGATTCATCCAACCCTGGGAGTGGAGCAATTTCATAATGGCGTGGACTTTGCGGCGCCAAAAGGAACCGCCATCTATGCAGCCTATGACGGGAAGGTGGCAGCAGCGGCATACAGCGGAACCATGGGGAACTATGTGATGATCGACCACGGGGACGGCCTGTATACCATCTACATGCATGCATCGGCGCTTTATGTGGAGAAGGATGACATTGTGGTAAGGGGCGAGACTATCGCGGCGGTGGGAAGTACCGGAAGATCCACAGGCAACCATCTGCATTTCAGTGTGAGGCTGAACGGAGCATACACATCTCCATGGAATTATCTGAGCCAATAGGGTGATTCCATCCAGGGAGGAATGTGAAAGGAGATATCATGGACGAAAATACAAGCTATTTTGACCATATTTCATCGAAGGAGCCTGAGGTGCCCACAGGATCCGGGGCCAGTTCCAGGGTGGAGAAAAAACTGGACAGGAGAGATTCGGAGAGAAGGCAAAAGGAAGTGAGGAACCTCAACAATGGACTGTTCTTCTGCGGTATCATTGTCGGGCTGGCAGGCGCCCTCCTGGTGTTTGCCGTTGCTTTCCTTGCCTTTGGAATACAGAATACCATACAGCAGATGACAAATGGGTCTGCCCAGGTGGAACTGGAAGAAGGTTCCGCCATTAATGCAGAATTGATTGCCAAGCTGCAGGGGCTGGAAAATACGATTGACAGGTATTATTACCTGGGAGAAGTTACCAACGAGGAGCTGCAGACCGGAATATACAGGGGTATTATGGAGGCTTTGGGAGACCCTTACTCAGAGTATTACTCCGCAGAGGAACTTACGGCGTTGATGGAACAGACCCAGGGTGTCTATTATGGGATCGGTGCCTATATCAGTCTGGATACGGAAACGTCCTTGCCCAAGATCAGTGGCGTCATAGAGGGAGCTCCTGCGGAGTCGGCCAATCTGCGTGCCAATGACCTAATCTATGAGGTGGACGGGGAATCTACCTATGGGTTGACTTTGACGGAAGTAGTTGCCATGATCAAGGGACCGGAGGCCACAGATGTGGTATTGACCATTGCCAGGGAGGGCGAGGCGGATTACCTGGACGTCACCGTGGCAAGAAAGAAGGTGGAGACGCCCACGGTTTCCATGGAGATGATGGAGGACGGGATGGCATATATCCAGGTCACCGAATTTGACGAGGTGACCATAGACCAGTTTGCGGATGCCCTGGCTACGGCGAGGGGGTCAGGCATGAAGGGAATGATCCTGGATCTGAGGGCAAATCCGGGCGGAAGCCTGAACGCCGTGGTGGAGATGGCGAGAATGCTTCTGCCGGAAGGCATTATCGTTTATACGGAGGATAAGAACGGCAAGCGCCAGGAATTTATGTGTGACGGTAAGAGAGAATTTGACCTGCCCATGGTGGTTCTGGTGGATATGAACTCTGCAAGTGCATCCGAGATTATGGCGGGAGCTCTCAAGGACTACGGGGTCGGCACGCTGGTGGGAACCACCACCTTCGGAAAGGGCATTGTACAACAGATCATGCCTTTCAAAGACGGTTCCGCGGTAAAGGTTACAATCAGCGCATATTATACACCGAATGGGAATAATATACACGGGATCGGCATTGAGCCTGATATAGAAGTGGAATTTGACGGGGAGGCATATTACGGCAGCGAAGAACATCCCGATAACCAGCTGGAAAAAGCCAGGGAAGTACTGCTGGAAATGATGGGGAAATAAGGGGTAATTAAGAACGGATTCAGAAAACAATGTATAAAAGGTATCAAAAAGGGAATAAAGCATAAAACAAATAAAGGGAGGCATTTCTGGTCAAAGCGGAGATGCTTCTTTTTGGTTTATATGTCGGAAAAGGCAATTTATATAGCGTAAAGCACATAGAGCCCAGACGACCGTCTGGTGGGCGACAGGAAGACATTTTAAAGGCTTGCAGAAAAAAAAGAACAAAAGTTCGATTTTGCCTGTACAAATGAAGCGATATGTGGTAAGCTAATCAAAGACTTACATTAAAGCTTACTATGGCAGATGTGATCCGGCAACTCAACAAGCCGCTTTGGTAGTTGCGCAAGCGCGGCACTTGGCTCATTGTCCGCGGGAATAAAACTCTCGCTGGACAGTTCCTAAGACAAGAGTGGTATGATGAAACATATCAAATGTGCTTGCTGTCAATATTGGAATTGGACAATATAGAACGAAATAAGAAGGTAAAAGAGTGAAAGGGAATGATTGGAAAAAAGGTTGTATATTATTTATACTGCTTAACGATTTCACTTGCCGCGAAACCAGACTGCATAACGCTGACTGGTTCAATCGCATGATTACATTAGGCAATATTCAGCGTTATGCAGTATAATCAATTCATAAAGGAGGAAGCTTTATGGATCATTTTGAACTAGTATCCCAATATGCTCCAACCGGCGACCAGCCGCAGGCTATCGAAGAATTAGTAAAAGGCTTTAAAGAAGGCAATCAGTTCCAGACGCTTCTTGGCGTCACAGGATCTGGTAAAACCTTTACAATGGCAAATGTCATACAGGCATTAAATAAGCCTACGTTGATTATAGCCCATAATAAGACACTGGCGGCTCAATTATATGGAGAATTTAAAGAATTTTTCCCCCATAATGCGGTAGAATACTTTGTGTCCTAATTTGGGGACAGGGTGAAAACCGCATTATTTAGTGTTATTTGGTGTTAATTGTACCGTATTTTGTGGACAAGATAGGGGATTATGGACGAAATAACACTAGGTGGACGGGTGGGGTTTGTGACCTGGATTCGTGTAATGGATTAGATAATGTAAAATTATGATGCGTGGATATGGACGAGCATAATAAATTTTGTTAAAATAGTAATGGGACTTAGGAGGAGAAAGAAAATGGATTGGACATTGATTTTTACTGCGATAGGGGCCGTGGCAACAGTTATTTCAACGATTATAGCAGTAAGAGCGAAAAACGAATCGAAAAGGATATTGGAACAAATAAAAGAAGAACATAGTAGAAATATCGAAAATAAAGGAAATATGCGAGTTTCAAATAGTGGGAACAATTCCGGTATTTTAATTGGAAATAATTCGGGAGATATTCATAAATGACAAGAAATGACTACAAAATAGATAATACTGGAAGCAATCAAGGATTGATTGTAGGAGAGAACAAAGGAAATATTGAAGTTTCAATTAAAAATGCTGTGAGAATTCCTTCGTTAATCTCAGCTGTAGTAAAATCATTGGGAGAAGTATGTTCAAGTGACGATATAGAAAGCACATTTGATTCAAAAGAGTTTAAACCAGATGAAAAGATAGAATATAATCATGTGATTAAGTATAAGGATATAATAAGATATTTTTCTGCGTATTATTCTATTTGTGAAGGACACTTAAACGCTTATGATGACTTCAACATGAGGGGCAAAGCAAAAATATTGAATTGTGTCTATTCATGGTATATGAAGGAAAGAGGAAATATTTTGCTGGAAAACAAAGATTCTGGTAAAGAAGATATTGATATAATAAGACAGAATTCAGATAAAATAATAGACATGGTACAGGACAAAATATTTGAAACAGTAAAAGCTGCGAATGAAATAGATATTATGTACATAGAGGATATGGAATTAGGAGTGACATGTTTTACATGTTATTGCTTTATGGAATGCAAAATATTGGAGAAACCATTATGATTGTGAATGTTGAACGTGAACCGAATCGGTCTTTATATTATTTAGGTGGAATCCTATTAACTATTTTAGAACAAAAAAGAGTTATACCTATAGAAGAAATGTTATTAGAGGTTCAACAACAAATCAATGAGAAGATTCATGTAGATTTTATTTATTACGCTTTAGATTGGCTTTTTATACTGTCTCTTATAAAAATAAAGGAAGGAAAGGTGTATTATGAAAATCAAAAAGTTAATAGTACGCAAAACACAGCCTTCTGAAGAGATTATTAGAGACATAACATTTAATTTAAAAGGACTTAATTTGATTGTAGATAATACTCCTGAAGATCTTATTGAAAGTGGTAATAGTGTTGGTAAATCTACAACAATAAAAATAATTGATTTATGTTTAGGAGCAAAATCTGTTAGAGAATTATATTATGATTCAGATACAAGAAGTGAAAATAAAGATGTAAAAGATTTTTTGAGTGAATATAAGGTTCAAGCCGAATTGATTTTGGTAGATAAAAAAGAGAAAATATATTCAATTAAAAGGGATTTATATCCTAGAGGAAACAAGTATATTTTTGATGAAAGTTATAATCAAAATGAGTTTTGGAATGAGTTAAAGAAATTACTATTTAACTTAAATGAGCCAAATCCAACATTTAGGCAGTTGATACCCAAATTTGTAAGATTGGAAAATACTGCGGAAGATAAAATGATAAAATATCTACCGATAATGACTACATCGGATGACTATGATGCGATTTATTGTTTTTTGTTTCAGATATATACTGAAAAGTTGATTAGTAAAAAGAATGAACTTGCAGGAAGAATAGCCGAATGCCAGAAAACAATTCAAGCATTAGAAAAAAGTAAAAGTATAACATCATTGAGTCTTTTGAAACAGTCGCTTGAGATTATTGATTCAGATCTGGCAGATTTATATAAGAAAAGACAACAATTATCCTATATGGACTCTTATAGAGACGAATTAGATACGAAACGAAAGCTAACAGTACGCATCAATGATCTGCAAGAAAAAATGCAGTTAGTGGATTTTGAGATAGAAAATATAAATAAGAGTATTGAAAATCTTTCCAAAGAGAAAAGGGATATTGATTTTGGTACGTTGAAAGCAATTTATACGGAAGCTCAAAGTTATGTGCCTGATTTGCAGAAGAGCTTTGAAGAAATGGTGAATTTCCATAATTCAATGATACAAAATAGGATTGACTTTATTAAAGGGCAACTATATACAAAACAGGAATTATTGGAACAATATTCAAAACAGCTATCCGAAATTTTAAAGGAGAAAGAAAAAATAACCATAGAAGTTTTGGATGAAGGATTACTAGATGAACTGAATATGCTTAATCGAAAGATTGAAGAGTTATCATTAAAGAAAGGAGAGATACAACAATCTATTCATTTGTTGGAAGAACAGGAACAGATACGTCAAAATCTTAATAGCGAGCTTTCTGATATTGAAAAGCAAATGAATAATGAAAAAATAGAAGATAAGATTAAGACATTCAATCAAATATTTTCTGACTATTGTCAAAGACTTTATGGAGAAAAATATTTGTTGGCTTATAATGAAAATTGGAAGGAGGAAAAAAAGTTTCCTATTAGTATTGCATCGCTTGGAGGAAAAGTTGGAACAGGAAAGAAAAAAGCAGTTATTGTTGCATATGATTTAGCTTATATGCAATATAGTATAGAACTGGGAATGAATGTTCCACAATTTGTTATTCATGATAAAATGGAAAATACACATATAAACCAGCTAAAAACAATTTTTGAGATTTGCGAAGGTATTAAAGGACAGTATATTATCCCAATATTGCGGGAACGCATTGATAAAGTGGAGCAGAAATATATTGAAAAAGCAAAAATATTAGAATTAAGTTCCTCTGATAAGTTTTTTGGAATTTAAGTGACAGCCGATTGATTTTTTAAACAAGAATCAGTCGGCTTATTTTATTTCCCCAAAATCCATACATAGCCATTCTGTCATATGCAGGGTGGCTATTAAATTTTTCAGGAAAGGAGGTAAACCGTGATGTCTAAATGTAAGGTAATCGCCCTTGCAAACCAGAAAGGCGGGACGGGCAAGACCACGACTGCCGTAAACTTAGGGATAGGGCTTGCAAACGAGGGAAAGAGGGTGCTGCTTGTGGACGCCGATCCGCAGGGGGATTTGACAACCTCTTTGGGTTGGGCAGACCAGGACAATCTTTCTGTCACGCTGGCAACGCAGATGGAAAAGATTATCCGTGACGAACCGATGGAAGCGGGCGAAGGGATTTTACACCATGACGAGGGTGTAGACCTGATTCCGGCGAATATCGAGCTGTCAGGCATGGAAATCATGCTTGTAAACGCCATGAGCAGGGAGTTCACCATGAAATCCTATCTTAGCGGGTTGAAAAAGGATTATGACTATATCCTGATTGACTGTATGCCGAGTCTGGGTATGCTCACCATCAATGCGCTTGCGGCGGCGGACAGCGTAATCGTCCCGGTGCAGGCGCACTATCTGCCCTTAAAGGGAATGACGCAGCTTATGAAAACCATAGGCAAGGTGCAGCGGCAGATTAACCCCGGTTTAAAGGTGGATGGCGTGTTATTGACGCTGGCAGATATGCGGACAAACCTTGCCCGTGCCACAGCCGACAATCTAAGGCAGAATTATGGGAGGGTAATCAAAGTGTACCAGACGGTCATCCCCGTTGCGGTGAAAGCGGCGGAAACCAGCGCCGCAGGGCAGAGCATTTACAGCTATGACAAGAACGGTGCGGCGGCAAAGGCGTATGGAGCATTTACGAGGGAGGTGATACGCAGTGGCGAAAGAAATAAAAATGCCGCTTCCCTCAGCCGCTGACCTGTTCAGCACACAGGAGGAACGGGACAATGAAAGCCGGGAATCCGTCAGGGAAATCCCGTTGGGGGAAATCAGCGATTTTCCCAACCACCCGTTTAAGGTGAAGATGGACGAAAGCATGGCGGATATGGCGGAGAGCGTAAAGCAGTACGGCGTTCTGGTGCCTGCCCTTGTCCGGGAAAAGCCGGAGGGCGGTTATGAAATGATAGCCGGACACAGGCGTAAAATGGCGAGTGAGCTTGCAGAGAAAAAAGAGATACCCTGCATTGTCCGTAACTTGACAGATGATGAAGCCATTATAATTATGGTAGATTCAAACCTGCAAAGGGAGCAGATACTACCATCAGAAAAAGCATTTGCCTACAAGCTGAAACTGGACGCAATGAAAAGACAGGGACAGCGCACTGATTTAACTTCGTCGCCACTGGCGACAAAGTTAAAAGGACAGCGTTCTGATGAAATTTTAGGACAGCAGGTAGGAGAAAGTAAAGATACTATTCGCCGCTATATCCGTTTAACCGAGTTAATCACACCGATATTGGATATGGTTGACAGCGGTAAAATCGCCATACGTCCAGCGGTAGAGTTGTCTTACCTGCCGAAAGAGCAACAGACAATCCTGCTTGACACCATGCAGTTAGAGGACTGCACACCGAGCCATGCACAGGCGATTAAAATGCGTAAATTTGCAGACGAGGGGAGGCTGAATGAGGACGTCATCCTCTCTATTTTATCAGAGGAAAAGGGGAACCAGAAGGAACAGTTTCGTATGCCAAAAGAGCGTATCAGTAAATATTTTTCACCGGGGACGCCTGCGAAACAGATGGAAGATACGATTGTAAAGGCATTGGAGCTGTACCGGAAGCGGGAGCGGGGCAAGGACAGGGAACGGTAACATTGAGGCTTTCCACCGTGGGGCAACTATGCCCTTTTGCGGATAGCCTTTTTCACCGTTTCCCCCTTCCCACACCCTACCCCTTTTCGTTACCAGCCGAATACCAGCCGAAAAAACAATAAGGAGCCGGTGGCTATCCTTTTTCTGGCTGGCACAACAGAACCAACAGTTTACCAACCCTGCACATTGCAGGGATTTTTTTATGCCAAAAAATAAAATGGAGGTAAGTAGATTGAAGAAGTTAAAAGAAAGATTGAAAAGAGGGCTTGCCATGATAATGGCGGCGGCGTCCATTGTTTCCGTGCTTCCGTCCATGAACGTGTCGGCGGCATCGCAAACAGCGAAGATTACCTTTGCGTACTGCCATGACGGGGCAGGCAACGCCATCCGTTACCAGCAGACCGTCACCCACGATGGGAGGGTATGCGGAGAGGCGGGGGAGGCAAGAACCCGTATCTATGCGGACGGGGAGCCTGCCTTCTGTATCCAGCCGGGCGTGTCGCTGCACACCGGGAACACATTGCAGGCAAATGCGTCCGAAACATGGAACGCCTTAAGCGGGAACCAGAGGGACGCCGTGAACCTTGCACTTCTGTACGGTTCGCAGGGCAGCATGGGGAGCCTTCCCGGTTCCGAGGATGAAAAGGTGGTTGCCACGCAGATGGTCATATGGGAGATCGTGACCGGGTGCAGGAACGCCAATGCCCCGTATAACCAGACAGATGGAAAGTTTTATAACAGCATCTGCGCAAACGGGGCAAATGGCGGTGTGTCCGCAGCGTACAGCCAGATTGTGGCGGGTATGCAGGAACACGGGACAATCCCCAGCTTTGCGTCTACCGACAGGAACGCAGTTGTAAAGGAGCTTTCATGGGACGGGGATAAATACGTTGTGAAATTGACGGATACGAATGGGGTTTTATCAAAATATAACTTCACCTCATCCAACAGCAGCGTGTCCGTGAGTGCGTCCGGGAATACCTTAACCATCACGTCCCAAAAGGCGGTGACGGAGGACGTGCTTTTGTCCGCAACCAAGAGAAGCCCGGCAGTCAGCGGCACACTGGTAGCCTATGGCGATGCGTCTTTGCAGGACGTCGTGGTGGGCGTGGAGAGCGCAGCCGACATCACGGTGTACCTGAGCGTGAAAATCCCTTACGGCCATGTGCAGATTGTGAAAACGTCCGAGGACGGGATTGTGGAGGGTTTAAGGTTCCAGATTACGGGCAACGGAATCAACAAAACGGTGGTTACGGGGAAGAACGGAAAGATTAAGGTGGAGAACCTGAATCCGGGAACCTACACCGTGACCGAACTGACAGAGGATCGCTATGAGCCGCAGAAATCGCAGAAAGTGACCGTTGCAGGCGGGCAGACCGCAAAGGTGGAGTTCTCCAACATCTTAAAGCGTGGGGATCTCAAAGTAATCAAAGGCTCCGAGGACAATCTGGTGGAGGGCGTGAAATTCCATCTGTACGGGACAGCCCTTTCCGGCGCAGCCGTGGATGAATACGCAGTGACTGACAAGAACGGCGTGGCGATGTTCTCTAACATCCTTATTTCCGGCTCCACACCGTACACCCTTGAGGAAGTGGATACCGCAGTCCGCTATGTCATCCCGGAAAAGCAGAGCGTCACAATCAAGTGGAAGGAAGTCACCAGCGCAACGGTGACTAATATTTTGAAAAAGTTCCGTGTCAACGTGACAAAGACAGACAGGGAAACCGGGGAGCCGCAGGGTGACGCAACGCTGGCGGGCGCAGTGTATGGCATTTATGACGGGGACACCCTGATCGACACCTACACCACCGACATCGAGGGGAAATTCACCACGAAATATTATATCTGCGGCAATAACTGGAGCGTCCGGGAGATTACACCGTCCGAGGGTTATCTTTTGGATGAAACCGTACACCATGTAGGGGCGGAGCCGGAGAATTACACCATTGAGCTGAACACCACGTCCAATGACGTGATGGAGCAGGTCATCAAAGGGCGCATTTCCATCATCAAGCACACCGATGACGGAAGCACACAGATTGAAACGCCGGAGGAAGGCGCAGAATTTCAGGTGTATCTGAAGCGTTCCGGAAGTTTTGACAATGCAAAAGAGAGCGAGCGGGACACACTGGTATGCGATGAGTACGGCTATGCGGAAACAAAAGACCTGCCTTATGGCGTTTACACCGTCCACCAGACCAAAGGGTGGGAAGGCAGCGAGCTTATGAAGGATTTTGACGTGTATGTCAGCAAAGACGGGGAGGTTTACCGCTACCTGATCAACAACAGGCCGTTTGCGTCCTATATCAAGATTGTGAAGAAAGACGCTGAAACCGGGAACACCATCCCCCTTGCAGGCGCAGGCTACCAGATTTATGACAGCGCAGGGGAGCTTGTCACCATGAAGTACACCTACCCGGAAGTGACAACGCTGGATACGTTCTACACCGGGGCGGACGGATACCTGATTACGCCGGAGGAGCTGCCTTTTGGGGAGTACACAATGGTCGAGGTGCAGGCTCCCTATGGCTATGTGCTGGATTCCACGCCCATCCCGTTCACCGTGGCGCAGGAAAACTCCACCGAGGAAAGCGGCGTCACCGTTGTGGTGACGGAGCAGAAGAACGTGCCGCAGAAAGGAAGAATCCTTGTGTCAAAGACCGCCGAGGAGTTTGCAGGCGTGCAGGTTTCCGGTGACGGCTTCATCGACAAAGACGGGGATTTAACCGAGGACGGCAGCATCTATACCCCGGTCTATGAAGTGGCCGGGAAAGCAGGGGCGGTATATGAAATCATCGCCGCAGAGGACATTGTGACGCAGGACGGAACTGTGCGGGCAGGCGCAGGGGAAGTCGTGGATACCGTCACCACCGATGAGGACGGGAACGCAGAGACGAAAGAGCTGTATCTGGGAAAATATAAAGTCGTGGAAGTGACTGCGCCCGATGGATGTGTGCTGAATATCGAAGCTCATGAAATCGAGCTGGTCTATGCGGGGCAGGAAGTTTCCGTGACGGAAACCGACACCGCCTTTTACAATGAGCGTCAGAAAGTGACGGTTGACTTAACAAAAGCACTGGAGCAGGACGAAGCCTTTGGCATTGGGAACAAAGGGGAAATCCAGAACGTAGCATTTGGGCTGTATGCCGCAGAGGACTTGACCGCTTCCAATGGTGACGTCATCCCGGCAGACGGACTCATTGAGATTGTGTTCTGCAGCACGGACAGCATGGCATTTTTTGCCAGCGACCTGCCTTTTGGCAGTTACTATGTGAAAGAGGTATGCACCGACCAGCACTATATCCTTTCCGATGAGAAGTACCCGGTGGAGTTCTCCTATCAGGGGCAGGATGCGGCGCTTGTGAGCATCCATGTGCAGGACGGGGAACCCATTGAAAATGAGCTGCTCCGTGGAAGAATCGAGGGAATCAAAGTGGACACGGAGGACAAGCCGCTGGAAAATGCCACCATCGGCCTGTTTTCGGCAGGCACGGAGGAATTTACCGAAGATACCGCACTGCTGGTGTCCGTAACCGGAAAGGACGGGGCGTTTGCCTTTGAGGACGTGCCGTTTGGAACCTATATCGTGCGGGAGATTGCGGCACCGGAGGGGTATGTGCTGAATGAGGCACTGCACTATGTATCCGTGACCGTAAACGAAGAAGTGATTGAGGTTAAAATCACGGATAAGCTGATTATCGGCAGCGTCCGCCTGACAAAAGTGGACGCAGACTACCCGGCAAACAAGCTGGCAGGCGCAGTCTTTGAGCTGTATCAGGACACGGACGGGAACAGGAAGTTTGATTCCAAAAAGGACGCACTGATTGCTGAAATCCCGGAAATCTCCGAGGGCATTTACCAGACAGACGGGCTTTTATACGGCGGCTATTTCGTAAAGGAAAAGACTGCGCCAAAGGGGTTCGTGCTGGATGAAAACGCCTATTTCTTTGAGATAAATGAGGACGGGAAGATTGTGGACGTGGAGAATGAGGCAGGTGTCGGTTTCATCAATAAGCCTATCACCGGAAAGCTGGAGCTGACAAAGACGGATGTATCAGACGGGAAGCTGCTCCCCAACGCCAAGTTCCGTATCAAGGATGAGGATGGAAATGTAGTTGTAACAGGCGTGACCGACAAAAACGGGCTTGCCACCTTTACGCTCCTCTATGGAAAGTACACCTATCAGGAATATGACGCACCGGAAGGCTACCTGATTGACGAGAGGGAGTTCCCGTTTGAAATCAAAGAGGACGGGCAGGTTGTGAAAGCGACTATGACCAATGAGAAGAAGCCCGTGGAGATCATCACCACGCCAAAGACAGGCGATGAGAGCAACGTGGGATTGTGGATAGCCTTATCCGCTTTATCCGTGGCAGGGATCGGCGTGTTCGGCGTTCTGGCGGCAATGAGCAGGAAAAGAAAGGGACAGGAGGACTAAGCGTATGAAAGTAAAGACAGGAATCGGCATTGCACTGGTGGCGTTTATCGTAGGTACGGCGCTATTCTTGAAAATCCGCAGGAAGAAAGCGTAGGGCGCAATCCATTTGCGGCAGTTTTGGGGCGGCGGTAAGCCGCCCCTTACATACCGGAGGAAAGTCTGCAAATAAAAAGTCAAGCAGAAATTTGTGAACTTTGAAAATTTTATACA
>CAOKWI010000008.1 GCA_948473115.1 uncultured Lachnospiraceae bacterium
GATGCCCCCTGTGCGGGGGCGAGAATTGAAACTTTGCGCTACCTGTGGCGTAAATGGGCGTTGGTGATGCCCCCTGTGCGGGGGCGAGAATTGAAACATTTCATCCTTATCTGTGTCAGGCGGAAGTAATGGATGCCCCCTGTGCGGGGGCGAGCATATGAGAATATTTTTCTAGTATTGGTCAAAGATTTATTGTAGGAAGGGAAAGAAGGTGATGTTTAATGACCATAGAAGAAATCATGTCCGGCGAGTCCGAATATCTCGAATTCAAGCAGATGGTGCCGGAAAAAAGCGAGACTTATATGAAAACGGTAGTCGCGTTTGCAAACGGCAGCGGCGGTAGGATTGTATTCGGCGTGGAAAATGGGACATTGAAAGTAGTTGGAGTCAATCAGGAGAATGCTTTTTCCCTCATGGACGGAATTACCTCGGCAATCTGTGACAGCTGTACTCCTATGATAACCCCTATTGTGACCTTGGCTTCCATTGAGGAAAAAGTGGTGATTGTGGTGAACATAATGCCGGGAGGCCAGCGCCCGTATTATCTTGCCTCAAAAGGAAAGGAAAACGGAACCTATATCCGGGTGTCAGGAACGACAAGACCTGCGGATTTTTTTGTGCTAAAAGAACTTGAATTCGAAGGTGCCAACCGCTGCTTCGACCAGACCTATGCGGCTCCAGAGGAGAGCGTAACAGAGGATGAAATCAACCTTTTGTGCGGCAGGATGTATCAATATGCGGTAGAACACTGCAAGTCCCAGGAAGCAGCCGAAGGGATCCAACGTCTGACCAGACAGAATCTGCTCAGTTGGGGTTTTTTGGTAAAAAAGGGGGACAAATACTACCCTACCAATGCATTTCTGCTTATGACAAGCAACTCGCTTCCCCAAGCGACAATCCAATGTGCCGTATTCAAGGGGACAGACAGGGATGTCTTTATCGACCGGAAAGAATATGATGGAGATATTGTGACACAGTTGGATGCAGCCTATGAGTTTGTCCTGCGAAATATCAATATGGGTTCAGAAATTAATGGATTATACCGAACGGACACATACGAACTTCCGACAGATTGCATCAGGGAAATGATCTGCAATGCCGTGGTCCATCGAAGCTACCTGCACCCGTCAAACATCCAGGTGGCCGTGTATGATGACCGGGTGGAAGTGACTTCTCCGGGGATGCTGTTTGGAAGCCTGCGACTGAAAGATGTCAAAGAAGGCATTTCCATACCAAGGAACAGGGCTTTGATATATGCTTTTACGTATATGAATATCATGGAGCATTGGGGAAGTGGTATTCCGAGGATTATCAGGCGGTGCAAGGAACTTGGACTAGAAGAGCCGGAACTGATGGAGATTGCCGGAAGCTTTCGCATTAATCTATTCCGGTTTCCTGATAAAACGCGGATCGGCAAAAGTATAGATAAAGAGATGGAGACTACGGGAAAAGTACGGGAAAGTACGGAAAAGTACGGGAAAGTACGGGAAAGTACGGAAAAGTACGGAAAAGTACGGATAAAAAATATGGATAAATTGAATGACAATCATAAAAAGATTATTCAATATATTGAGGAAAAGGGCTTAATAACAAATAGAGAAGTCCAGAATCTATTGAATGTGAAGGATTCCCGTGCCCTGAAGATTCTGAGAGAAATGGTCGAGGCGGGAATACTGAAAAAAGAAGGAGAATTAAGGGGAAGCTGTTATAAAATGAAATAATCTGTCAAAATAGGTTGTCCTTTCCCTGACACACTCGTGAGCGGCAGCCTTATCATCCAGGACGGAAAGTTCATCGGGGCAGTAACCCATGTGCTGGTACAAGACAGCACCAGGCGATCATCGTTTTTATGATGATCGTCTGAGCCCGGACGCCGATCGTGGGAAAGCGGCGCAAGCCATGCAGGTGATTGGCCTTGAATCAAAGACCCCGCTGCGAGCAACGGGGTATCAAGCTTGCAGCGCCCCAAGGGGCGGGGGATTTGACCCTCGCGGCATTCGCCAACTGTCCGTGCAAGCATGGCCGCTTGGCTCATTGCTCGCGGGAATAAATCATACCGGTTGAGGTGAAGGCAAAAAGCGGGACGGCGAAATCGTTGAGGACGTTGATCGGCAGCGATAAATACCCGGACATACAGTATGGACTGAAATTCACAGCCGGGAATGTGCGATTTGACGACAATATTTATACGTTCCTGTATTTTTGCGCATTCCTCCTGAAAAGATGTCTGAAGCAGACAGAGATGGCAAAGCGGAAATAACTGATTCCCTACAGTTCAGCTGCGGGGTAGTTCATTAAAAATGTACTGGCGCATTAAGGAAAAATTATTTCTTAATGCGCTTTATTAATGTCAGCATAAGGAGCAGATCATCGTCATCCAGGGAACGAATTTCATCCATGGTCTTGGAAAGAAGCTCAGGGTCGGAATGTCTGGTATCGAAGAATTCCATGGGAGTGATGTTGAAATACTCGCAGATATAGAAAAATTCACTCATGGAAGGGAGGGATTTACCGGAAGAAATATTGTTTATGTAGCCCCGGCTGTGTCCCAGGTCATAACTTAACTGGTACTCGGAGATCCCTCTGTTTATTCTCAGCTGGGTAATTCTGTTTCTCATAAATTCTTCCAATGATGTGCAGCCTCCTGACCTATTCAGACAAAATAATTTCTACGGAATATTTTTTATTTCCGTGGCTGTAATCCAATGGCCTGACTACAGTGCAGATGAGACATTGGATTAGCAACCACTATTATAGAATATGCAACAACATAAAAAATCTACTAAGAAACTATATTTTTATTGAAAAATCTATTTAAAAATGTTATTGTAAAATTGGAGACGATAATATAGCAGAAAGCGTCTACTAAAAAATGATTCCACCTGTGACGGCGAACACGCTCTGGTGCATCGAAAAATAAGTTTCCAGCCATATGGCCGATGCTTATTATTTGATGTACTGGCAACCGCACAAGGGGACATATTTTGGTTTTGCGAGGAGAAGTGGAAGGTGTTAAAAAATCGAATAAAGGATTACATTTATGATTTCCTGGTAAGGAAAAACAAAAGTGTACAATATGAGTATGAAAGATATGTAATGGAACACATAGAAGAACATCATACCTGTCGAAAGAAGCATTGGCGGATTTTGTGGCAGTTAACCCTGCATTACAGAATCAAAAAAGAAACTAAACCGTTGTTATATTCTTCCATCGCGGACAATCAAAGTGTGGGAAACAGTATGTTGAGGAAAAACGAGGGAAAGAGAGCGGGAAAGGGCGAGCCGCTGCCTGAAATGGGGAAAGCGGAATCATATTGTACAAATCAGATCCCGCCGCATCAATTTGTTAAAAAACTTCTGAATTACGATGTCGTATCATTTGATGTATTTGATACCCTGATCTTAAGGAATATCAGTGAAATGAAAAGCGTATATACCCTGGTTGGGGAAAGGCTGGACTGCCTGTCATTCCAAAGGATCCGGCTTCGGGCTCAGGGCGAAGCAAGAAGGCATATGCAGGAAACATACGGATCAAACGAAATGACCCTGGAGGATATATATAAAATTGTTGAGAGAAAGACAGGAATACCTGTGCAGACCGGAATGGATGCAGAAATGGGTGTTGAAAAAGACATATGTTTTGCCAATACCTATATGAAACGGGTGTTTGATATACTGCGCAGTTTTGGAAAAAAGATCATAGTGGTTTCCGATACCTATATGTCCGCGGAACAGATAAAGGAACTTTTGGAACACTGCGGCTACAGCGGGCTGGAAAAAGTCTATGCATCAAGCGAGTACAGGTGTGGCAAGCACAGCGGGGAACTGTATCGCGCCGTGTTGGAGGAACAGGGTTTCCCAGGAAGATCATTCATGTAGGGGACAATCCGGAGTCTGACATCATCAGGGCCAGGCAGAAGGGCATTGATGCCGTGCAATATACGAATGTCAATACGGCAGGCAACAGGTATCGGTGCGATGGCATGTCCCAGCTGATCAGAAGCGCGTACAGGGGGATCGTAAATACCACAGTGCATTCCGGGAGTAATCATTTCAGCGTTCCCTATGAGTTTGGCTACATATATGGGGGGATTTATATCTTAGGCTTTGTGAACTGGATCCATCAGTGCTCACAGCTGCGCGGAATAGATAAAATTTTGTTTTTGGCGCGCGACGGGTACGTATATAAAAAGGTATATGACATGATATACGACGACATACCGTGCGAATATGTCTATTGGTCACGGCAGGCCAATATGAAATGCGCGGCAAAGTACCAGAAGGATCAATACATTTTAAGAAATGTCTATCATAAGGTGAACAGGGGAATCTCCATCAGGGAAATCCTGGAGGAAGCTAAAATTGACTTTGTAAAAAGCGACTTTGAAGAGTTAGGTATGGATTTGAATGAGAAATTGACGGATAAAAACAGTGAACTGGTTGAAAGGATCCTTTGTAAAAATTGGAGCGCTATTTTAGAAGCTTATCATGAGGAGAAAGAAATTTCAGGAAAGTACTTCAGGGATATCATAGGGAACAGCAGGCGGATTGCAATTGTGGAAGTGGGCTGGGTCGGGACATCACAGGACGGATTAAAGAAGCTGATTGAAAATGAGTGGTGTAAGGGATGTGAGGTATATTGTTTTTCTGCATCCAGCGCTTCGGCAGAATCAGGGGATAATATCGTTCAGGCAATGTCTCCCTGTTATTCGTCTTATCTGTTTTCTTATGTGCATAATTCTTCCATAACCGGTTTTCACAGAGATAAAAACGGTACAAAGAAGACAATACTGTTTGAACTTTTTACCCAGGCCTGCCATCCGTCATTTAAAGGATTTACCATAGATGGCAATGGACAGGCAGCTATGGAGTTCGATCTTGCGGAAGTGGAAAATTATGAGATACTTAACGAAATAATGAAGGGCGAAACGGATTTCTGCGCCAATTATATTTCTGCCTTCAAAAAATTTCCGATTCTGTTCCAGATCCCCGGATACGATGCGTATATGCCTTTCCGGACGGCGGTGAGAAAATTGGGGTATGCAAGGAAACATCTGGGACAGATACAAATTGCGGAAACCGTCGGCTTAAACGGTACGGAAGGCGAAATGAAGTATTTGAGAGATTTATTATGAATGAGGGAAATGATGAAAACCATATTATATCATGCAATCACAACGTACCATTTGTTGGAATTTATGGTGCATAACCTGTATTACCATCATGAGCAGGCTGTTTTAATAGTGCCTCAGTCTTTGATGAATTTTTATCCTGATCACAGCGCCCTGGTCGATCTTGGCATTTTTACGGATGTTATTGTTATGCCGGACATTGTGTCGTGCAGAAGCGAAGAAGACATTGTAAGGACAATGGATGATTTTGTCAGGGAACATATGCCGTACCTGTTTGATGAAGATGTTGAAATCCATTTGGCAGGCGCCCAGTTTTATTTTTCTGTCTATCTGATCCATCAGAATATACCCTTCGTCTTCTACGAGGAGGCCAGCGGGATTTTAAGCCGTTCGGCCAAATTAAGGGATAATGTTTCCAAGGCGAACGCTCTACAGTATGAACTGGCGGATCAGTACGGAATGTTTGATGGAAATCATCCGTGTGTCCTGTATAAAGTGTGTAATATGTCCGCGCAGACGGAAGATGCCGGACTACAGGATGCGGTCGACTTTAATGTGGTACATGCTTTGGCAGAATTGAAAGAGGAAGACGTTCAAAAAATAATCAGCTTTTTTGCTTCAAAAGGGAGATACGAAGTAGAGGAAAACTGTTGCCTGGTTTTAACCCAGCATTTTGCGAATCTGTCTCTCATGGAGGGCAACCAGCAGATTTTATTGTATCAGGTCTTCTGCGATTACTTTCTGCCGGAATACCATTTGCTCTTTAAGCCCCATCCGTTTGATTTTTTTAACTATGAGGCGATATTTGAGGGCGCTGAAATCATCCGGGAGAGATTACCGTCCGAATTATTACCGTTTCTGTTTGGCGTATGCCCCCGCGGCATCGCCACGGTCAGCTCTACTTCGATTTATGATATAAAGACGATGTTTTCAGACGTTTATGAGATGGATTTTGATTTTGAATCCGCTTATGTAAAGATGCACCGGTACTTTGCGGTGGAAAAGTACATCAGGGAATTTCTGGAACAAGGATATCGGGTCAACCTGGTCGGCTTCAACAATGCCTATCTGAAAATCAGGGGATTCTTCGGCAATGGGATATCTGTATACCCCGGGTATGGGGACGTAAAGGAAATCCATGAGGACGAAGTATATTTTGTGGACGGGGATTTAAAGGATGCGGACATTGACGGACTGTTTGAAAAAAATATAAAGACCATTTTCATGAATTCTGATGAGAAGCTGGATTTTTACAGATTCAATTACAGGGAGCGGTGGGACGACGTGGAAATTCTCCTGATCAAAAAGGAGAAAACCAGGGAAAAGGACGTGTACTCCGTTTTGGACGATGAAAAAATATATCTATTTGGAAACAAAGGAGCGGTGCGTATGGAAAACCATGAAAAGGATCTGAAATACACGGGCATTCATCTGAAAATAGAATGCTGTCCGACGATGGACTATGAAAAGCTGGCCTTGGAGGGAAAACTGAGGGCTACAGAACAAAGACTGCTCTATTATATCGAGAAATGCAGCAGGCTTGAAGGGCGGGTAGACCGCCTGGTAACTGCCGGTTTGGAGGAACGTCAGAAATAAGACGGTTCAGGCGGTATAGTTGTAATGTTTATACATTGGATGGGACTGTGGAAAACTCGCAGAAGGGTGCGCTTTTCCACATTTCGGAAAGGTGGAAGATTGAAAATTAAAATTTTCAATCGCGAGATTTGTGTCTGCGCGTTGCATAGTCATAAATGACTAGTACTAGACACAAACTCGTAAGCCATGTATGGCTTTGCGCAACGAAGCAGCGCAGAAATGGAGAAAAGGATGAAAATAATCGGAATTATCCCGGCACGGTACAGATCAAGCCGGTTTCCGGGGAAACCACTTACGCTAATTTGTGGAAAGCCTATGGTATGGTGGGTATATCAACAATGCAAAAAGGTAAGTTTATTGGATCGGGTATATGTGGCCACAGATGACGAGAGGATTGAAAGGGTCTGCAAGGAATATGGCATGGAGGTCATCATGACCAGCCCTGACCATCCTACGGGAAGCGACAGGGTTGCGGAAGCGGCAGGCAAGATAGAGGGCGACCTGTTTATCAATATTCAAGGGGATGAGCCGTTGATCGCCCCGGAAATGATAGAGCAGGTTATCTCGCTTTTTGATGATGACCAGGTGTATTATGGAACCTTAAAGGAGAAAATTGAGGACGGGCAAAGTATTGCTTCGATGAACACGGTAAAGGTTGTTACAGATAAAAAGGATGATGCCATGTTCTTTTCCAGGTCCGTGATCCCTTCCAATGTTAAAGAAGGGAAGGTTTCTGCGGTTTACAGGCATATAGGTATCTATGCCTATAGAAGGGAATTTCTCAAGACCTATTCCCAAATTCCGCAAAGTGAATTGGAATTGGCGGAAGGAATGGAAGCGCTTAGAGCGTTGGAAGCGGGCTATAAGCTTCGGGTCGGAGAGACGGCCTATAGCAGTATAGGAGTGGACACGCCGGAACAGGCAAAAGAGGTTGAACGTATCATACAAGAGAAATGGAAGCGGAGTGACTTAAGATGAGACAGGCAAAAATATTAGACTGCACCCTGAGGGATGGCGCATACCTGATGAATAAAAAATTCGGAAATGAAAACATAAATGGCATTATCCGGGGGCTTATGAAAGCCAATGTAGACATTATTGAAATAGGTTTCCTGCAGGATGAAGGGACAGAGGAAGGATGTACGGTATTCAGGAATGCTTCGGAGGCGGCAAGGTTTATTCCGCAGAACAGGGGAAACACAATGTTTGCGGTCTTGGCAGATTACAGCAGATATTCTACTGCGAATCTTGAATGCAATGACGGAACCGGATTTGATATCGTAAGAGCCTGCTTCTTTAAGAATGAAAGGAAGGATGTTCTGGAATTCTGCAGGGATATCCGGAGGAAAGGGTATAAGCTGTTCGTCCAGCCGGTTGATATTTCGGGGTATTCCGACAGGGAATTGATTGAACTGATAGAGGATGTAAACCTGCTGGAGCCTTACGGATTTTCCATCGTGGACACGTTTGGTTCCATGTATACGGATGATCTGAAACGAATCTTTTCGCTGGTGAACCACAATTTGGATGAAACAATAAAGATCGGGCTTCATTCACATAATAATATGCAGATGTCAAGCGCCCTGTCACAGGAATTTCTGGGGCTGCTCGGCAATCGTGTGGGTGTCATTGACACCACAATATCAGGGATGGGGCGGGGAGCGGGTAATACGCCGACAGAGTTGGTTGCCCAGTATATGAACAGCAAATTGAACTATAGTTATGATATTGATGCTATTTTAGATATCATAGACAATTATATGGAAAATATCCGCACAAAATGCAAATGGGGTTATTCAACGGAATTTTTCCTGGCGGGGGCATACGGTGCGCATGTCAATAATATTGCATATTTAAAGAAAAAGAACAGCCTGGAATCGAAGGATTTAAGGTATATTTTAAATAAGCTGACGGCGTTACAGCGAAAAAGATATGACTACGATCTCCTGGAAAAAATGTATATGGAAGCATTGGCCTGTGATGTTGACGATTGCATGGAAATAGAGAAATTGAGTAAGGCAATGGGAGGACAGGATATTCTGATCCTGGCGCCAGGAAAAAGTATAAAAGAAGAAGCATGTAAAATAAAAACATATGTGAGAGAAAAGCATCCTGTTGTCATAGGAGTCAATCATATGAATGACCTGATACCGTGTAATTACTTATTTATCAGTAATTATAAGCGTTATGAATATTATAAAGGAAAAGACGATGTGGGTAAAATACAGAAAATTATTACATCTAATATCAATTGTGGCGGGGGCGGTGAAAATGTGACCAGGGTTTCAATGCTCAGATTGATTAAATGCGGGTGGCTGCATTTCGACAATTCCGCTGTCTTGCTGTTAAGGCTTTTGGATGGAATCGGGGCGGCTTCTATAGCCATTGCAGGGTTGGACGGGTATAGCCATGCAGACAATTACGCAACGGATCAGTTGGAAATGGCCAATTCTTATGATGATCCCCAGGAATTAAACAGGGATATCCGCAGCATGCTGTTGGATTATGCAGAGACAAGAAAATCCAAGGAAACAGAAGTCCTTTTTCTCACGGAATCAAGATTTGATGATATCCATATATAACGGGAGGCGGTATGACTAAATTATTATTTATGGATGTGGACGGGACATTGACGGACGGGAAGATATATATGGGAGACAAAGGTGAAATCATGAAGGCATTTCATGTCAGGGACGGATATGCGGTCAAGCAGATTTTGCCGCAGTATGATATGATTCCGGTTATCATTACAGGGCGTGAGTCGGAAATTGTCAGTCAAAGATGCCGTGAACTGGGTATTGGGCAGATCTATCAGGGAGTCAGTCTGAAAGAGGAGAAAATGCTCTCTGTTGCAAAAGAATATGGCATCTGCCTGAATGAAAAGGGAATCCTTCCACATACTGCATATATTGGCGATGATATACCGGATTTGGAATGTATGCTCATCGCGGAAAAGAAAGGATGTCCGGCGGATGCGGTTGACAGGATAAAGGAAAACGCAGATTTTGTCTCTGGGAAAATCGGAGGAGACGGGGCAGTGCGAGAGTTTATTGAATGGATCTGCCGCACCTGATAGACCATTCCTGAAACAGAAAAAGCGGCTCCGCTGATAACAGTGGAGCCGCTTGCCATACTTCCTTATTTCTTCATCGCTGCCCGTTTCCGCAGGGTGGGATCCAGAATCTTCTTGCGGATCCGCAGGCTGCCGGGCGTCACTTCCAGCAGTTCATCGGTATCGATGAAATCCAGGGCCTGCTCCAGGGAGAGGATCCTGGGCGGGGTCAGCCGCAGGGCCTCGTCCGCACTGGAGGAACGGGTGTTGGTGAGCTGCTTTTTCTTGCATACATTTACCTCGATATCCTCACCCCGCCCGGTCTGGCCGATGACCATGCCTGCATAGACCTTTTCCCCGGGACCGATAAAGAGGGTGCCCCGTTCCTGGGCGTTGTACAGGCCATATGTGATGGCTTCCCCCGCCTCGAAGGCGATCAGGGAACCCTGCTTCCTGTACTGGATATCTCCCTTGTAGGGGGCGTATCCGTCAAAGACCGTATTCATGATGCCGTTGCCCTTGGTGTCCGTCAGGAATTCGCCCCGGTAGCCGATGAGCCCCCTGGCGGGAATGGAGAACTCCAGGCGGGTATAGGTACCGCCGGAAATGGCGCCCATATTCCGCAGCTCACCCTTTCTCTGCCCCAGCTTCTCGATGACGGCGCCGGAAAATTCGTTTGGCACATCAATATAAGCCAGCTCCATGGGCTCGGTCCGCTTGCCGCTTTCGTCCGTATGATAGAGGACCTCGGCCTTGCTGACCGCGAACTCGTATCCCTCGCGGCGCATATTTTCAATTAACACGGAGAGATGCAGTTCTCCCCGTCCGGAAACCTTAAAGCATTCCGTGGTGTCTGTTTCCTCCACCCGGAGGGATACGTCGGTGTTCAACTCCCTGAAAAGTCTGTCGCGGATGTGCCGGCTTGTGACGTATTTTCCTTCCTGCCCTGCAAGCGGGGAATCGTTTACCATGAACTGCATGGCGATGGTGGGCTCGCTGATCTTCTGGAAAGGAATGGGAATTACATTGTCCAATGAGCAGAGGGTGTCGCCGATATGGATATCGCTGATACCGGAGATGGCGACGATGGAGCCGATGCCTGCTTCCTTCACTTCCACTTTATTCAGTCCGTCAAATTCATAGAGCTTGCTGACTTTTACCTTTACCTGCTTGTCCGGTTCGTGGTGGTTGCAGATGATCACCTCCTGGTTGACCCTGATCGAACCGTTATCCACCTTGCCTACGCCGATGCGCCCTACATACTCGTTATAGTCGATGGTGCTGATCAGAACCTGGGTGCCCGCGTCGGGATCCCCCTCGGGAGCGGGGATATAGTTCACAATGGTCTCAAAGAGAGGCTCCATGCTGGTACCCGTTTCTGCGGCGTCCATGGAAGCCACGCCTGTTTTGGCGGAAGCGTACACGAAAGGACAATCCAGCTGGGCATCATCCGCATCCAGCTCCAGGAACAGCTCCAGAACCTCCTCCACCACCTCGTCGGGTCTTGCCTCAGGGCGGTCGATCTTATTGATGCAGACGATAACGGGAAGCTTTAATTCCAGCGCCTTGCGCAGCACGAACTTTGTCTGGGGCATGGCTCCCTCGAAGGCGTCCACCACCAGGATCACGCCGTTCACCATTTTCAGCACGCGCTCCACTTCACCGCCGAAATCGGCATGGCCGGGTGTGTCGATAATATTGATCTTTGTATTTTTATACATGACTGCCGTGTTTTTGGACAGGATGGTAATGCCGCGTTCACGCTCGATATCGTTGGAGTCCATGACCCGTTCCGCCACTTCCTGGCCTTCCCGGAATACGCCGCTCTGTTTTAAAAGCTCATCCACCAGGGTGGTCTTGCCGTGGTCTACATGGGCAATGATCGCTACATTTCTTATGTCGTCTCTTTTCTGTCTCATTATTTTCAGAATCCTTTCTGCATGGCTCATTGCAACGCAAAATTTGTCAAATCTCAAACTGCTACAGTATATCACTGATTGATGGCAAACGCAAGTCAAAAAGGTCAGTTTTTGGCGATTCACGCGGTGGGTTTTTGTTCTAAAATACGGCTGGATAATGTATAAATAGTAATAGCCATGTGCGTTCACTCTGGTGTGTGGTCTGCGCGCCGGGTGATATTACCGGAAAAATTCTTAAGGTGTAAGAAGGGAGAACAGATATGACAGATAAGGTAATTGAAAACAACCAGGTAACGGTTATGGGAGAGATCGTAAGCGCTTTTTCCTACAGCCATGAAATCTTTGGAGAAGGCTTTTATATGGTGGATGTCAAATGTAAAAGACTGAGTGAAAGCTATGACATTATTCCGGTGATGGTCTCCGAGCGTCTCATCGATGTGACGGGTGATTACATGGGGGCGCTGATCTGTGTGACAGGACAGTTCCGTTCTTACAACAGACATGAAGAGCACAAAAACCGTCTGGTGCTGTCTGTTTTCGCAAGGGAGATCAGTTTCATCGAAGAGATGGAGGAGAGCTCGAAGACAAACCAGATTTTTCTGGACGGTTATATCTGTAAGGAGCCTGTCTACCGGAAGACACCCCTGGGAAGAGAGATCGCGGATCTGCTGCTGGCTGTGAACCGACCCTATGGGAAGTCTGATTATATACCCTGTATCTGCTGGGGAAGGAACGCGCGGTATGCCAATCAGTTTAAGGTGGGCGAGCGCTGTGCGGTATGGGGGCGCATCCAGAGCCGTGAATATATGAAGAAGCTGGACGAGGAGAATGTGGAGAAGCGGGTGGCATTCGAGGTATCCGTCAGCAAAATGGAACTCGGCGAGGGGGAGGAAATGGAGGAAAACTGCCAGGATTTGCCAAATTAAATAGATTATGGTATAATGTCTCCAAAAAGCCGAATTGAGGTGCAGTATGGCAGACGGGTTGGTAACAATTTATGCAGGTGACGGGCGGGGCAAGTCTCCCGCGGCGATCGGCAGGGCGGTGCAGGCAGCCGTGGCGGGGAAAAATGTGGTCATCATCCAGTTTTTAAAGGGAAAAGGACTGAAGGACTCTGATTTTCTGCGCAGGATGGAGCCGGAGATCAAGCTGTTCCGCTTTGAAAAGTCAGGTGAAAATTTTGAGCAGCTGCCTGAGGACAGGAAACAGGAGGAGATCAGCAATATCAGAAACGGTATGAGCTTCGCGAGAAAGGTGCTTGTCACCGGGGGATGTGACCTATTGATCCTGGATGAAGTCCTGGGGCTGATCGAAAAGAACATTATTACCGTGGAGGATCTGAGGAATTTACTGGCCTGCAGGGAGGACACCAGCGTCATCCTCACCGGCATCAGGATCAATGACGAGATTTGCTCCCTGGCGGATGAGGTTTCCAGAATTGAGACGGTGTAACAGTTCAGCTATACGGCGCCGCGAAGTCAACAATGCTTCCCTTTGCATTTTTGCCAGACTTGCAGGCGGTGTCCGGCAGCGAAATATGTCATTGACAGTTCCTGGGGAAAATGCTATGATTCAAACAGGAAATGAAAATAGAGGATAATAGAAGATAGAGGTTGCGTTGTTCAAGAGTAATTTTCCCAATACGGCAGGCGTAGGGGCGGGGAGATGAAAGGGGAGGACGCCGAAAGAAGAGAGAACCTGCAGATCGATTCTTGGGCATACGGTTAAGAGCCGTATGACTGTCATCCGGTATCGGATGGGGCGCTATCAGCAGATATGAAGTTTTATCTTTGCCGGCGCTTCCAGCGCCGGCATTGTTGTCTGCATCTATCGTTGTCCATGTCTGTTGTTATCTACATCATTATGGAGGAGAAAGCTATGTCAATTTTTAAGGGTGCGGGTGTAGCCATCGTTACACCGATGTATGAGAGCGGAGAAGTAAATTATGAGCAGTTCGGCAGGCTGATCGAATTTCAGATCGCGAACAAAACGGACGCCATTGTGGTCTGCGGCACCACGGGCGAGGCATCCACATTGACCCACGAGGAGCATTTGGATGTGATCCGTTACTGTGTCAAGGCAGTGGATAAAAGAGTTCCTGTCATTGCGGGAACAGGCTCCAACTGTACCGAGACCGCGGTCTATCTCTCACAGGAGGCGGAGAAGGCGGGGGCGGACGGCCTGCTGGTAGTGAGCCCCTATTATAACAAGGCAACCCAGAACGGTCTGTATGCTCATTTTAAGACCGTTGCGGACTCTGTGAAGATTCCTGTGCTGCTTTACAACGTGCCCGGCCGGACGGGATGCAATATTCTGCCCGAGACAGTGGTGAGGCTCTGCAAGGAAGTGGAGAACATTGTGGGCGTGAAGGAGGCCAGCGGCAATATCAGCCAGATCGCTCATCTGGCGGCCATCGCGGAGGGCTGTGTGGACATTTACTCCGGCAACGATGACCAGATCCTGCCCATCATGGCGCTGGGCGGACTGGGAGTGATCTCCGTGCTGTCAAATGTGGCGCCCGCCCAGACCCATGAGATCTGTCAGGATTTCCTGGAGGGCAGGGTGGAGGACAGCCGCCGGAAACAGCTTGCGGCATTGGATCTGTGCAGCGCGCTGTTCTGCGAGGTGAACCCTATTCCCGTAAAGAAGGCGCTGAACCTGATGGGCATGGAGGCAGGTCCCCTGAGAATGCCGCTGACCGAGATGGAGCCTGCCAATGCGGAGAAACTGGAGAAAGCAATGAAGGCATACGGGATAGTGTGAAGAGTGCCGCGGCATGGAGGTTGGTTTGAGAAGCGCGAGAAGAGAGACAAAGGGGGCAAGGATACAGCGATGACGAGAATCATTATGAATGGATGCAACGGGAAAATGGGACAGGTGATCAGCAGCCTGGCGGCGGAAGATGACGGGGTCGTGCTGGCGGCCGGCGTTGACGCCAGGGATGACGGACATAATCCCTATCCGGTATTTACGGATATTGACGACTGCGATATTGAGGCGGACTGCCTCATCGACTTTTCCACCGCTTCCGCAGTAGATAAAATGCTGGAATACTGTGTGAAAAGAAAGCTGCCCTGTGTGCTCTGCACCACAGGCTTGAGTGAACAGCAGCTGCAGAAGGTGAAGGAGGCCTCCGGACAGATTCCGGTGCTGCGCTCCGCCAATATGTCCCTGGGCATCAACCTGCTGCTCAAGATATTGAGGGAGGCCGCGGAGGTGCTTGCGCCTGCGGGCTTTGACATAGAGATCCTGGAAAAGCACCATAACCTGAAACTGGATGCACCCAGCGGAACCGCGCTGGCGCTTGCGGATTCCATCAATGACAGCCTGGGCAGCGAATACGGGTATGTCTATGACAGGAGCGCCCGCAGGGAGAAACGTCCCCGGAAGGAGATCGGCATCAGCGCTGTGAGGGGAGGCACCATCGTGGGGGAACATGATGTGTTTTTCGCGGGACCTGACGAGGTGATCACCTTTTCCCACACAGCTTATTCCAAAGGGGTGTTTGCAAAGGGAGCGGTTCAGGCGGCTAAATTCCTGGCGGGAAGGACCCCGGGCATGTACGATATGAGCAACGTGATTGACGCCGCGCAGGGGGATGACGATGGACGATAAAGAACGCACAGTGTTGAAGGCAATGGCGAAGCAGTATAAAAATATTGCGGCGGCTTCCACGGAGATCATCAATCTGCAGTCCATCATGAACCTGCCCAAGGGAACGGAGCATTTCCTGACGGATATCCATGGGGAATACGAGCAGTTTAACCATGTGCTTAAGAACGGCTCCGGTTCCATCCGCAGGAAGATCGACGAGGAATTCGGGAGCACCATCAGCACAAAAGACAAGAAGAGCCTCGCCACACTGATTTATTACCCCGAGGAGAAGGTGGAGATCGCCCAGCATGAGGAGGAATATATCGAAGACTGGTACAAGATTTCCCTTCACCGTCTGGTGCAGATGATCAAGCGTGTCTCATCCAAATACACCCGTTCCAAGGTGCGGAAAGCGCTGCCTCAGGACTTTGCCTATGTGATAGAGGAGCTGATCACGGAAAAGGAAGAGATCCAGGACAAGGAAGCCTATTACAATGAGATCATCCACACCATCATCCGGATCGGCAGGGCCCCCCAGTTTATCGTTGCGCTGAGTCACCTGATCCAGCGTCTTGTCATTGACCATCTCCACATTGTGGGGGATATCTATGACAGGGGACCCGGTCCCCATATCATTATGGATACGCTGTGTGCCTACCATTCCGTGGATGTTCAGTGGGGCAATCATGATATGGTATGGATGGGGGCGGCCAGCGGCCATCTGGCCTGTATCGCCAATGTAGTGCGGATGGCGGCAAAATACGGGAATCTTGCCACCATAGAGGACGGCTACGGCATTAACCTGCTGCCGTTGGCTACCTTTGTCCTGGAAACTTATGCGGAGACTGACTGTGACCTGTTTTCCATCCGCTATAATACGGACTATAACACCAAGGATTTGAGCCTGGATACCAAAATGCATAAGGCCATGACCATCATCCAGTTCAAGCTGGAGGGACAGCTGATCATGCGTCATCCCGAGTTTGACATGGACAACCGGCTGCTGCTGGACAAGATCGATTATGAAAAGGGGACGGTCAGCATAGACGGCAGGGATTATCCCATGAAGGATCTGGACTTTCCCACCGTTGACAGGGAGAAGCCCTACGAACTGAGCGAGGAGGAGGCCAAGGTCATGGCCCGCCTGCAGCAGGCGTTCATGAAGTGTGAAAAGCTGCAGCGCCATGTCCGTTTCCTCTATGCAAAGGGGGGCATTTACAAGATCTATAACGGCAATCTGCTGTATCACGGCTGTATGCCCATGAATCCGGACGGAAGCTTTGCATCCGTGGAAATTTACGGAAAGAAATACAGAGGCAAGGCGTTGTACGATATCCTGGAATATTACGCCAG
Source organism: uncultured Lachnospiraceae bacterium (assembly GCA_948473115.1). Classification (GTDB taxonomy): domain Bacteria; phylum Bacillota; class Clostridia; order Lachnospirales; family Lachnospiraceae; genus Acetatifactor. The sequence goes on from CAOKWI010000008.1 coordinate 16,647, forward strand.
GAGAGGCTATTATGCAAAGGAGCCTTCGGAGCGTGCCGCAGGCCAGGATATGATGTGGTACATATGGGCCGGAAAGGGATCGCCGGTATTCGGAAAGGCCAAGATGGCCACCTTTGAATCCTATTTCGTGGAGGAGCCGGATGCCCACAAGGAGAAGAAGAACAGCTATTACCAGCTACTGGAACAGGAGGAGACGGTAAACCGGATTCTGGAGGAATTTGGGCTGGACACCAAAGAGGGGCATATTGTAAACGGCCATGTGCCGGTGGAGCAGATCCACGGGGAATCGCCCATCAAGTGCGGCGGCAAGCTGCTGATCATTGACGGCGGATTTTCCAAGGCGTACCAGAAAAAGACAGGGATCGCAGGATACACGCTGGTATGTAATTCCCGTGGAATGAGACTGGTTGCCCATGAGCCCTTTGAATCCACCGAGGCGGCGATCCAGAAGGAGTCCGACATTTTTTCCGATTCCATGGATGTGGAGACATTTCCCCGCAGGAAGCTTGTGGCGGATACAGATATCGGCAGTGAACTCCGGGAGAGCATCTATTACCTGGAAGAATTGCTGGAAGCATATCGGGACGGTACGATCATGGAACAATAATGTGTTAATATGGCAACGAAATGAAAGCCGGAAGCTCATAGGGAATCCCTGCGAGCTTCCGCTGTTTTAAGATAATTGTATCAGGGCTTCCTTATTGGCCTGCTGCGCCATTGGAGGTGCCGCCGTTAACGCCGGTGCCGGAACCGGTTGTGGTGCCTGTACCAGAGCCGGTTACAGTGCCTGTTCCGGTACCTGTCGTTGAGCCGGTACCTGTCGTTGAGCCGGTACCTGTCGTTGAGCCGGTACCTGTCGCTGAGCCGGTGCCTGTACCAGAGCCTGAATTGCCGTTAGTGCCGGTATTATTGCCAGTGTTCATGCCGCTGCCGTTGTTGTTGGTGGAATTGTTGCCGTCGCCAATGATATCATTGGTGAGGTCTGCCGCTCCGTCAGCCACGTCATCTAATACATTGGTAATGGTGTTGCCGGCATCGTCCAGGATAGAACTGTTATCCCCGGCGGTGGCACCGCCGGTTCCGGTGATGCCGTTGCTGTCGCTGTTTGTGCCATTACCGTCTGTGGTTCCGCTATTATTTCCCGTGGTGGTTCCGTTTGTATTGCTGCCGTTGCCGGCACCGCTTTCGGTGCCGGCGCCTGACGAGGAACCGTTTCCGGCCATACTGCCGGAATTGCCTGAATTCTTATTGCCGCAGGATGTGGCAACACACAAAAAGGCAAGCGCCAGACTGAGCACAAGGAGCTTATTAGCTCCTCGGAACTTCTGAGTTCCGTTCAGATGATTTGATTTTTTCATATTTTCCTCCATTCTGCTGTTAATGATAAGCATTAAAATCAACGCAATATGGTCCTTATATTGGGTGATTTGTGAGTAGTATGTGAAGGGAAGAAAAAAATATGCATTCCTGATCAGAGCCAGATCGTGTCAATGTACAATGTGAATTAGAAAATGAAATTTAAGAAATGAAAACAAAGAAAATGAAATCATAGGAAATGCAAATATAGGAAATGTAAATATAGGAAATGTAAATATAGGAAATGTAACAAAAAAACCAAACATAAGAAATGACAATATATACTGCTTAACGATTTCACTTGCCGCGAAACCAGACTGCATAACGCTGGCTGGTTGAATCGCATGATTACATTAGGCAATATTCAGCGTTATGCAGTATAACAAATGAAAATGCAGTAAATGCAAATATAGTTTGAATAGTAAAGAGAGGAACAGGTAAATTTTGGAATTCAGACCATGTATCGACATTCATAACGGAAAGGTAAAACAGATTGTAGGCGGAAGTCTCAGGGATGCAGGAAACCGTGCAGAGGAAAATTTTGTGGCACAGCAGGATGCGGCTTATTTTGCAGGGTTATACCGGAATGCGGAACTTAAGGGCGGCCATATTATCCTGTTGAACGCACAGGACAGTGATTATTACGAGGCATCCAGGCAGCAGGCGCTTTCGGCATTGAAGGCCTATCCGGGGGGGCTTCAGGTGGGGGGAGGCATCACGCCGGACAATGCAGGGGAATATCTGCGGGCCGGCGCCTCCCATGTGATCGTCACTTCCTATGTATTCCGGAACGGCAGGATCCATTATGACAGACTGAGGAAAATGACGGAGGCTGTGGGGAAGGAGCATCTGGTGCTGGACGTCAGCTGCAGGAGGACGGAGGAGGGATACCGGGTGGTGACGGACCGCTGGCAGAAGATGACGGAGGAGAAGATGGATCCTGGACTGTTGGACAGGCTTTCGGACTATTGTGACGAATTCCTGGTCCATGCGGTGGATGTGGAGGGCAAGGCCGGGGGGATCGAACAGGAACTCGCCGCCATGCTTGGACAGTGGGGAAAGAAGCCGGTGACTTACGCGGGAGGGGTGCACTGCTATGACGATCTGAGACAGCTGCGCGAGTATGGAAAGAACTGTCTGAATGTGACTATCGGAAGCGCCCTGGATCTGTTCGGGGGGACTATGGAATGGCAAAAAGTGGTGGAAATATGCCGTTCATAGCACGGTTTACTTGTTAAAATGCACAACCATTTCACAATATTTTAGAAAATTGTTACAAAAATATGAACTTATCATTGATGTAAAAGTCTTCTTATGGTAAAATGGAGTAGTTTACCGGAGGTGACTTCTTATGGCAAGAAAAAGGCATAAGCGGAAAAACAGCCATGTTGTGCTTGTCACATCAGATGCTGTTGACGCAAAGCTGAAGCAGTTCCGTATCCGGCCCTGGATATTACAGACGGTCATAGTGATCTTCTGCGTGCTGTGTGGTACGGCGATAGGATATCTGTTCTATGAGACAGAGGACCGGCTTCAGGAAACTACCAGATCTGCTTCCGAGGTACAACAGCTGGAAGCGGAGAATCAGGAACTGGCAGCCAGGAATGCGGAACTGGAGCTCCAGCTGGCGGCACAGAATGAAAAGATACAGATCCTCAGCGACACTGTAAACCAGAAGGTGCAGAGTGAAACAGAGCTGGCGGCGCAGCTGGAAAGGCAGACTACTCCTACCGAATTTCCGCTGACCGGCTCGGCCACGATGGAGGAGATTGCAGAGGGGGATCCGATGTGTGTCTTCACGGCGGCATCCGGGACAATGGCAGTGGCAACTGCCAACGGAACCGTGATCGCAGTGAACGATGATGCGGAGTACGGACACAATATCTGGGTGGATCATGGAAACGGCTACATCACCATATACCGCAATCAGGGGGATGCAATGGTGAAGCAGGGAGAGACGGTGAAACAGGGGGCGACGCTTTTCCTGATCGGGGAAGAAAACAATAAGCTTGGTTACCAGATGATGAGGGATAACGAATATATCGATCCTATGGAAATGCTCACGATCAGCGGGTAGGAGAGGTATATAAATATAAATGTTATAAGATGGAGGATAGAAATGATAGGGAAGAAAAGCGAAATAAGGATTACTACGATTATTGGTAAGGATGCCGAGTGCAACGGGGATTTCAGTTCCGGAGGAAGCGTAAGGATCGATGGTACGGTCAATGGCAACATTAATGTTGCGGAAACTGTGATTCTGGGGGCTACAGGTGTTATCAACGGGGATATCGAGGCGAAGGTGGCCATTATCGGCGGCGAGATCATAGGCAGCATCAATGCGCCTGAGAAAACAGAACTGACTTCCACGGCAAGGGTGCTGGGGGACATTACCACCAAGACGATTGTCATCGATGAGAATGCCATCTTCCAGGGAAGCTGCAATATGAACCAGGAGGTTCCCGGAAAGCGGGCAAAGCCCAGTTCCAAGGCGGTAAAGGCGGGCAAGAAGAGCGCAAAGGAGGCCATTGAGGAGGCTCTGAGAGAAGCGGAGGATGCAGAGGACGGTTCCAAGTCTGTATATGACGCGGGACAGATTTCCTAGTATAATCCACCTTAATTGCCCGCGTATGTTTGGCGCAGGATAAGTTTTCATCCTGCAAGGCGGCTGAATGAAGCGATGCGGTGGCATCGTTGAGTGAAGCCAACGCAGTCAGGTGGAAATTTAGACAAGCGAAATATAGGGATAATTTAAGTGGATTATACTAGTGCACTGACACGTTCATAATTTGACTAATGACTTGCCTAAATTTCCATCTGCTGCGTTGTTGTCGGTCAACGATGCCACCGCATCGCCTCCCTCCGCCGCCTTGCAGAGTGGAAATTTATCCTTCGTCATTAGTTCAAAAATGAACATGTCAGCACACTAGGGGCAATAGTCAATGCCCTGCGGTAATCCCAAATCCCGCTCTCTGCAACACCCGAAACAGTTCTGCATGGATAGAAAACGAAACCCGGCATATTGCATGGAATCGCAATATGCCGGGTTTTTTATCCTATAGGAAATTCCGTCACAGTCAGGGAAGAACACAGATTATGTATGATCTTCCATTCTTCCAAACACCATGTCATATCCGTCGTTGCCGTAATTCAGGGAACGGTTCACACGACTGATGGTGGCAGTGGAAGCGCCGGTTTTTTCCGCGATCTCAAGATAGGTCTTGTGCTTTTTCAGCATGGAAGCGACTTCAAAACGCTGGGACAGGGAAAGCAGTTCATTGACGGTACAAAGATCTTCAAAGAAGCTGTAGCATTCCTCTCGTGTCTGCAGGCAGAGTACCGCGTCAAAAAGGGAATCAACAGCCTCGGTCTTTATTTTCTTGTTCATCTGGTAACACCTCTCCATTCACTTTTACACTGTAAAGTTTTACAGTCTTACAAAAGCTATTTTATCACATGAAAGATACATTGTAAAGACCGGTAACAGTATGGCCGAAGGCTGAACTGTTACACAAAGGCCGGGAAAAATAGAAAGAAACAGTTGCTATGTAGTATTGATTACTATATAATAACAGTAGTGCATTTCAACCGGCACGGAAGTGAGGAAATACACATGACAATCGACAATGGGGATTTATTGAACAGCATACTGGAGAGCCTTGACCGGATACAGCATATCGAACCGGATGATATTCCTAATATTGATCTTTACATGGATCAGGTCACAACATTTATGGACACGAAACTTAGGTCCGCGGCCAGGTTTCCGGAGGAGGATAAGATACTGACCAAGACCATGATCAATAATTATGCGAAAAACGACCTCCTGCCGCCGCCTGTGAAAAAGAAATATTCCAAGGAGCATGTGCTGCTTCTGATCTTTATTTACTACTACAAGGGTATTCTGTCCATCAATGATATCCAGACGCTTTTAAAACCGATCACGGAGAAGTATTTTCAGACGGACGGAGACTTCAACCTGGAGAAAATATATAAGGAAGTTTTCAGTATGGAGAAGTCGGAAATAGAGACGCTGAAAAAGGATGTCATCAGGAAATACCGCGCTGCGGAACAGACTTTTCAGGAGGCGCCAGAGGAAAACACTGATTTCCTGAAAAAATTTTCTTTTATCTGCGCCCTCAGTTATGATGTGTATGTGAAGAAGCTGATTATCGAGAAGATAGTGGACGAGCTTGCGCGGGAAAGCGCAGCAGTTCATATGGCAGCGAAGGCTGACAGCAATAAAAAGAAAAATCACAAAGGCGAAAAGCCGGAAAATGGAGGAGTGGAAAATGAAGGATTCTAATTGCGGTTATTGTATGCGGGGGGAGCTGCTGGATAAGTTCGGTGTTTTTATCTGTGACCTGAAGGTCAGCAGCCTGATCCTGTTCAAGGAGCAGTCAAAGCCCGGCAGATGCATTGTGGCATACAGGGATCATGTCAGTGAAATTGTTGATATCTCTGACGAGGAAAGGAATCTGTTTATGGCCGATGTGGCGCATGCGGCCAGGGCAATCCACGCCGCTTTTCATCCTGATAAGCTGAATTACGGCGCATACGGTGATACAGGCTGCCATCTGCATATGCACCTCTGCCCCAAATATGAGGGCGGGGACGAATGGGGCGGTACGTTCCAGATGAATCCCGGAAAGACTTTCCTCACCGAGGCGGAGTACGCGGAGATGATAGAGAAGATCAAGGCGGCGCTGTAATGGCTGACGGATCATGGGAGATTGCTGCCCCGATACCGTAACAGTTCAGCTTTCGGCCAAACTGTTACGTTGATGCATACAAAATGAGTTTTCAACTCATTTTGGCGTCTGCAAGTCTCGCTAAATTGCACAAGGAAGCAATTTTGACTTTGTGGTGCCGTATAGCTGAACTGTTCCCCGATACCATACGGTATCGGGGATTTTTGTCACTTTTTTCATGGGAAGATCATAAAATAGAGCATCAAAAAAAGGGAGGCATTTATGAAAAAATCCATGAAAAAAATATCTGGCAAAAGAATCCTGGTCGCAGGACTTGCGGTCATCCTTGCGGCAGTGACCTTTACAGGCTGCGGAAGCGACGGCGGAACCGGGGATGGCGGCAAGACGAAGGTGGTCCTGAACGAGGTGGCCCACTCTATTTTCTACGCGCCCATGTATGTGGCAATCGAAAAAGGTTATTTCGCGGAGGAGGGGATCGACATAGAACTGGTCACCGGATTCGGCGCGGATAAGACCATGACGGCAGTTCTGACCGGGGAGGCGGACATTGGCTTCATGGGAAGCGAGAGTACGATCTACACCTACGCGGGCGGCACGGAGGATTATGTGGTGAACTTCGCGCAGCTGACGCAGCGAGCAGGAAATTTCCTGGTATCCAGGGAGCCCATCGATCATTTTGAATGGAGTATGCTTGTGGGAAAGGATGTGCTGGGGGGAAGAGCAGGCGGTATGCCTGAGATGGTATTTGAGTATATCCTGAATAAAAATAATATTGATCCCATGGCAGATCTGTCCATTGACCAGAGCATTGATTTCGGTTCCACCGCTGCGGCCTTTTCCGGAGGACAGGGGGATTTCACGGTAGAATTTGAGCCTCATGCAACCATGCTGGAGCAGAAGGGAGAGGGCTATGTGGTGGCTTCCCTGGGCGAGGACTCCGGTTATGTGCCATATACCTCGTTCTCTGCCAAGAAGAGTTACCTGGAAAAGAACAAAGATGTGGTGCAGGCATTTACCAATGCGCTCCAGAAGGGTATGGACTTTGTCCAGGATCATACGCCGGAGGAGATCGCCGAGGCGATAGCGCCGCAGTTCCCGGAGACAGATATGGAGACCCTGACTGCCATCGTGAAGCGTTATTATGACCAGGATACCTGGAAGGAAAATCTGATCTTTGAGGAATCTGCCTTTGATCTGCTGCAGAATATCCTGGATGATTCCGGTGTGCTGAAGGAGAGGGTTCCCTACGGGGATCTGGTGACCAGGGAATTTGCGGAGGAAGCCGCGAAGTAGGCGGCAGAAACAAGCCATGGTGCCAGCCGCTGGAAAAGTCAGTGCCAGCCGTTGGAAAGTCCCTGTTTAAGGTTTGTGTTGCTGACAGCTGTTTTTCAAAAGTGTTCGTCAAAACACCGAAAGCGGGCGGTCACCCTTGAATTGTGGCCGCCCGATAAACCGGAATTTAAGTTCTCACATAATTTGTAAGGAAACCCTCTATATCTGCTATATGTTGGTTTAAAACTGCATGATATACATCCATGCTGGTATATTGGTCAAAGGAGTATAATTTACGTGCGATAAGTTCTTTTTTCAGGCGGATAATCTGTTCCTTTGACTCCGGCGACTCTTTTACCTGCGTCAGAATCTTATCGCAATATTCCTCAGCTGACTTTATTGTGTCTTTATCAAAAAACCATATATCCACATTCCAAAGTTCATTTTCAATAAATGCCTCAAATCCTTGAAACCAAACCTTTTTATGTTCAGAATTGAATTCTTCCTTCGCCTCATACCATATAGGATGAAATTTGTCTATGACAAATTGTGATAAGCGATATAATTTGTCTAATGACATATTTTCGTTCTCAATATCAATATCCAAATCATTCCATGCCATCATATCCATGCGATAACTTCCAATTATATGGGGAGTTCCATATCTGCTTAATTCCTCTAATAATCCACAGTCATATAAAATACGCTTTGCCTGATCTTTTATCGTCATATCTTCATCTCCAAATCCCGATTGCCTTTCTGATTATAGCATGGCACAGACTTTCTGCCAACTCGTTTTCGTGGAATTGCCGAAGTCTCAACCAGCAACGTAAATCTTAACATAAATCTTAAACATGGTCTTGGAAAAAACCGGTTGAGGGAACGGAAAAAGTCTGGTAAAATGTAAAAGATGAGGCAATTTCATTAAAAAACCGGAGGATGAAAAAATGGGATTAATCAAAGCGGCAAAAGATGCAATATCAACCATGCTTGCGGATCAGTGGCGGGAGTATTTCTATTGTGATTCCCTTTCCAATGACGTGCTGATGATCAAAGGACAGAAGAGGGTCACGGAAGGGCGCAACAGTAATACCAAGGGCGTGGATAACATTATCACGAACGGTTCCATTATCGCGGTCAACGAAGGCCAGTGTATGATCATCGTGGATCAGGGCGGGATCGTGGATGTCTGTGCGGAGGCCGGCGAATTTGTGTATGACCACTCCTCGGAGCCCACGATTTTCTACGGCGGCCTGGGAGAGGGTATCAAGAAGAGTTTTTCCAACATTGGAAGAAGGTTTACCTTCGGCGGGAATGCGGCGAAGGATCAGCGGGTTTACTTTTTTAATACCAAGGAGATTATGAACAATCTGTTCGGTACGCCCAGCCCCATCCCTTTCCGCGTCCTGGACAGGAATACGGGCTATGACTTTGACACGGCGGTAAAGGTAAACGGCCAGTACTCCTTTAAGATTGCCGATCCAATCCTGTTTTATACGAATGTGTGTGCCAACGTCAGGGACAGCTATAAAAAAACCGATCTGCTGACCACTTTGAAGAGCGAACTGCTGACGGCGCTGCAGCCTGCCCTTGCAAGGATTTCGGCACAGGGTGTGCGCCCTTATGAAATCCCCGGGTTCTCAGCGGAAATCTGTAAGTACCTGGCGGAGGAGCTGACCCAGCAGTGGACGGAGCTGCGCGGCCTTGAGATGGTGAAAATGACGATCAACAGCGCGGATATGCCTGCTGAGGACAGACAGCGGTTCCAGAAGTGGCAGGATACCGCTATGCTGCGCAGCGCGGATATGCAGGCGGCAAGGCAGAGCGAGGCGATGGCTTCCATGATCGAGAAGACCAATCTGTCCGGCGGAAACGGTTCCGGAGGAGCAAGCCCTATGGACGGCGCCATGAATATGATGGCCATGGGCATGATGGGAAATATGATGAACGGCGGCAGCATCGGAAATATGATGGGCGGAAACCGGCCGCAGGCTGCCATGCAGCAGCCTGCGGCACAACAGGGCAATCCCCGGATGCAGGCGTCTGCTGCGGGAGCCGGAGCTGCTGTGCTCGGCTGGACCTGCCAGTGCGGCCATGGGGATAACAGAGGCAAATTCTGTACCGAATGCGGACTGCCCAAACCTGATGATGCGGGTTGGACCTGTAGCTGCGGCACAGTAAACCAGGGAAAGTTCTGTACCGAGTGCGGCAGCAGAAAGCCCCAGGGGGCGCCCCTGTACAAATGCGATAAGTGCGGCTGGGAACCGGAAGATCCGGCACATCCCCCTAAATTCTGTCCGGAATGCGGCGATGTGTTTGATGAGCAGGATCGGATCTGAGCTCCTTTGTTAGAAGGAAATCACTGAATTTGTTAGTATCGCGGCAGTCGGCGTTCAGCATTGCCTGAAGACAGACTGCTGCGATTTTGTGATTACAGTTCACCCGTCAGCTTGTCAGGCAAGGATTTCATGCTTGCATGAAAATCCGGGCTGACAAGCTGACGAGGGGAGCGCCAAGACATGAGCAAAAAGAGCTGCGGAGCAGCGGGGAGTGCCGAAGGCACGGTTTTGCGAATGGCGCGAGGTGAACGGAATACCCGTCAGCGGATCAGACACCGATTTCATGCTTGCATGAAAATCCGGGCTGACAAGCTGACGAGGGGAGCGCCAAGACATGAGCAAAAAGAGCTGCGGAGCAGCGGGGAGTGCCGAAGGCACGGTTTTGCGAATGGCGCGAGGTGAACGGAATACCCGTCAGCGGATCAGACACCGATTTCATGCTTGCATGAAAATCCGGGCTGACAAGCTGACGAGGGGAGCGCCGGGGGGTGTTCCCGGGATAGGAGAAAAGAATGTCATCAGGACAGATCGGAATCATTGTGATACTGGTGTTGGCGCTGGCCGTGATGGTCGGCGTCTATATCGCCTACAGGGTCATCAGGGAAAGGGTCAGGCTGTTTACCCGCGTGGCTTTCGGATCGGATACCCTAAAGGGAAGCCTTGAAAGTATGGAGAGGGAAGAGGAGGTCACCCCAAAGTCGGTGTCCGCGGCCACGAAGCTTTATCTGCCGCAGATTCTGCGGGATTTTCCGCAATTTCACTATGACGAGATGAAGAACAGGGCGGAGAATGTACTGACCGGCTTCCTGTCAGGCATCGACGAAAAGAATCCGGCCAGACTGCCGGAAGGAACCACCAGTGAACTGAGGGAGAAACTGGATCTGAGGATCGGCGCGCTGGACAACGAGGGTGCGGAAGAGCATTTCAGGAACATCAGGATCCACAGGACAGAGATCAAGACCTATCGCAAGCTTAAGGGGAGATGCAGCATTATCTTCCAGTCGGCGGTACAGTACAACTATTTCAAAGAACGCGGCGGAAACGTGACAGAGGGTGCGGAGGATCGGTTAAAACAGAGCCGGTACAACGTGGAGATGATTTACATACAGGATCGTGATCTGGTGGAAAACCAGGCGGATTCGGGACTTGCCATGAACTGCCCGAATTGCGGCGCGCCGCTTCCCAGGCTGGGGGCGAAGAAATGTCTTTACTGCGACACCCCGGTTGAGGAGTTCAATATTAAAATCTGGCATTTCAGCGATGTGGAGGAGACATGAGCATTTATGACACTTTAAACAAAGAACAGAAGGAAGCGGTACTTCAGACGGACGGGCCTCTTTTGCTGTTGGCAGGTGCGGGCAGCGGCAAGACCAGGGTGCTTACCCACAGGATCGCCTATCTGATCGGGGAGATGGGGGTAAAACCCTGGAACATCCTTGCCATTACTTTTACCAATAAGGCAGCGGGTGAGATGAGGGAGAGAGTGGACAATCTGGTGGGCTTCGGGGCGGATCAGATCTGGGTGTCCACCTTTCATTCCGCCTGTGTGCGCATTCTGCGGAGGCATATTGACAGACTGGGTTATGGCAATGATTTTACCATCTATGACACGGATGACCAGAAGACAGTGATCAAAGCCATCTGTAAGAAGCTCGGCATTGATACAAAAACGCACAAGGAGCGTTCCATCATGGGGGCGATTTCCTCCGCAAAGGATGAGCTGATCGGTGTCAGGGAGTACGAGCTGGACGCCGCGTATGATTTTAACAAGGCAGTTTATGCCAAGGTTTACCGGGAATATCAGGAAACGCTGAAAAAGAATAATGCCCTGGATTTTGACGACATTATTGTAAAAACGGTGGAACTGTTCAAGAACTGTCCGGAAGTACTGGACTCTTATCAGGAGCGTTTCCGCTATATTATGGTGGACGAGTACCAGGACACCAACACGGCGCAGTTTGAACTGGTACATCTTCTGGCGGACAAATACAGGAATTTGTGTGTGGTAGGTGATGACGACCAGTCCATCTACAAATTCCGCGGCGCCAACATCAGGAATATCCTGGATTTCGAAAAGTATTTTCCGGAGACCGGAGTGATCAAGCTGGAGCAGAATTACCGTTCCACCCAGTCTATCCTGGATGCCGCCAACGCGGTAATCAGCAACAATACGCGCCGCAAGGACAAGGCGCTCTGGACGGAAAGGGGGGCGGGAAGCCGCGTCCATTTCAGGCAGTTTGACAATGCCTATGAGGAGGCGGAATATATTGCGGACGAAGTGGTCCGCAAGGTGAAACGCGGCGAGGCGCAATATAAGGACTGTGCGGTGCTTTACCGGACCAACGCCCAGGCACGCCTGCTGGAGGAGCGGATGATCATGGAGGGCGTGCCGTACAATGTGGTGGGCGGCACGAACTTTTACGCCAGGGCAGAGATCAAGGATATTCTGGCATATTTAAAGACCATTGACAACGGCAGGGATGAGGTGGCCGTGCGCCGTATCATCAATGTGCCCAAGCGTGGGGTGGGCAATGCCACTCTGGAAAAACTGGAAGACTATGCCGAGATGCGGGATATCGGTTTATATGAGGCAATGGAGCAGGCGGATGAAATTATGAGTCTGGGCAGGACGGCGGTGAAGATCCGGCCCTTTGTGCATCTCATCCGGCATTTCAGGGATCAATTAAAGGAATTAACCATAGCGGAGCTGATCAAAGAGATTGTGGAGAAAATAGAGTACGAACAGTATTTGCAGAACAGTGACGACGAGAGTGCGGAAGACAGGATTGCAAATGTGGACGAACTGATCACGAAAGCGGTGAATTACCAGGAAAGCCATGACGAGCCTACTCTGACGGAATTTCTGGAGGAAGTGGCCCTGGTGGCGGATATTGATAATGTGGGATCAGGCGACAACAGGGTGCTTTTGATGACGCTGCATTCCGCAAAGGGTCTGGAATTTCCCCATGTCTATCTTGCGGGTATGGAGGACGGGCTGTTTCCCAGCTACATGACCATTGTATCGGAGGATACTTCCGATGTGGAGGAGGAGCGGCGTCTGGCCTATGTGGGTATTACCAGGGCCATGGATGAACTGACGCTGACCTGCGCCCGGATGCGGATGACCAGAGGGGAAACCCAGTATAATCCCGTCAGCCGTTTCGTGAGGGAAATTCCCACGGAACTTATGGATAACACGGTGCCCCGTCCCAGGACCGCAGGCAGGGAGATGCTTTCCGACCTGATCGGCCTGCCCAAGGGGCAGCCTGCACCGGAACAGGCTCCGGCGTATGATTTCCGTCCCAGGGCAATCAACCGTCCCAAGGCTGTGGTGAAGGCGGACAAGCCCTTTATCGCGAAAGGTATTGGAAGCCTGAACCAAATTGCCGGAATTTCAAAAGGGGTGCCAGCGCAGCTGTCAGCCGTGCTGGAATATGGCGCCGGAGACAGGGTAAACCATGTTAAATACGGTGACGGCACAGTCCTGGAGATTACGAAAGAACCCAGGGACTACAAGGTTAAAGTGAGTTTTGACAAAGCGGGGCAGAAGGTTATGTACGCTTCTTTTGCAAAGTTGAAAAGATTGTAGTATTTTTAAAGCGAATGTGGTATATTATAAGAAATAGGGCAGAATGACTGCCGGAAAGACAAACGGAGGTATGGAATTATGAATAAGCTTGAGAACCTGATGGATATCGCGAGACTGAACGATCTGCTTAAAAAGAAAGAGGAAGAAGAGAAGAAAAGTAATACAGTGATATGTGTGCTGGCAGTGATCGGCGTGATTGCTGCGGTTGCGGCAATTGCATATGCAGTGTACCGTTACTTTACCCCTGATTATCTGGAGGACTTTGACGACGAGTTTGAGGATGATTTTGAAGACGAGGAAATGGAAGAGGATGAGGATGATTTCTTCGTTGACGAGGGAGAAAAATAAATAACATGAAAAAAGGCCAGGTATGTGAAGGTATTGTCGAGAGGGTAGATTTCCCCAACAAAGGCGTGGTTCGGACAGGGGAGGACATCGTTATCGTAAAGAACAGCCTGCCCGGCCAGAAGATCAAGCTTAGTGTGAATAAAGTAAGAAAAGGGAAGGCGGAAGGCCGCTTGCTGGAGGTGATGGAACAGTCACCTCTGGAAACAGGCTCTCCGTGTTCCCATTTTGGCGTGTGTGGGGGATGTACCTACTTGTCGCTGCCCTACGGGGAACAACTGCGGATCAAGGAAGCCCAGGTCAGGAAGCTGCTGGACGGCGTACTGGCAGGGCAGGAACAGGACTGGCTGTGGGAAGGGATCAAGGGCAGTCCCAAAGCCTATGGGTACCGCAATAAAATGGAGTTTTCCTTTGGGGATGAGTATAAAGACGGACCTCTTGCGCTGGGGATGCATAGGAGAGGCAGCTTTTATGATGTAGTGAACGTGGAGGACTGTGCCATAGTGGATGAGGATTACCGCCTGATCATTAGGGCGGTAAGGGAATATTTTGCGGAGCAGAAAGTGCGCTATTTCCACAGGCTGCGCCATGCGGGATATCTGCGGCATCTGCTTGTACGGAAAGCATCCGGCACAGGGGAGATCCTTGTGGCGCTGGTGACCACATCCCAACAGCCATGGACGGAGGAGACCGCTGCCGGTCAGGAATTGATTTTGTCTGAGATGGCTGGATTGGAGAAAATCGGACCGGGGATGGATCAACCGGAGACGGATGAGCTGGGGATGGATCAACCGGAGACGGATGAGTTGGGGATGGATCAACCGGAGACGGATGAGTTGGGGATGGATCAATCGGAGACGGACGAGCTGGGGATGGATCAACCGGAGATGACGGGACAAAATATGGTTGGACTGGCGGAGACTGCGTGCGGGGAAGCGGAGCTGCTGGAAGGCTTCAGGACGCTGCTTCTCTCCCTGGAGCAGGAGGGCAGGCTTCAAGGGCGGTTTGCTGGCATTTTACATATTGTCAACAATTCCCTGTCGGATGTGGTGCAGAGCGACAGGACGGAAGTACTTTATGGAAAAGAATATTTTTATGAGGAATTGCTGGGGCTTCGTTTTAAAATTTCCACCTTCTCCTTTTTCCAGACGAACTCTTACTGCGCTGAGGTACTCTATGAGACGGCGAGGGAATATGTGGGGGAGCTGGGCAGCGGCAGACCGGACGGGAAGCCGGATAAAACGGTGTTTGACCTGTACAGCGGCACCGGGACCATCGCCCAGCTGATGGCTTCCTCGGCCGGGAAGGTAGTGGGCGTGGAAATCGTGGAGGAAGCGGTGGAGGCCGCCAGGAGAAATGCCTGTGAAAATGGGATTTCCAACTGTGAGTTCATAGCGGGGGACGTGCTGAAAGTGCTGGATGAACTGGAAGAGAAACCGGATCTGATCGTTCTGGATCCGCCCCGTGACGGCATTCATCCCAAGGCGCTGCCAAAGATCATTTCCTATGGGGTGGAGCGGATCGTCTACATATCCTGTAAGCCTACCAGTCTTGCCAGGGATCTGGAAATGTTTCTGCAAAGCGGGTATGCTGTGGAAAAAGCTGTCGCCGTGGATCAGTTCCCGTGGACGGCGAATGTAGAGGTGGTTGTAATGCTTTCCCACAAAAACCAGACAGCCATATTAACGTGAAGCTTGCATTTGGAGAAGGCGCAGGGATCTGCGGATAGGAAAATGTAATATCATTCAATCTAATCTGGCTGAAAGGAACTCAGAAATATATTCAGAAGTGATATGAGGCAGAATTGTACAAAAGATGGTGGGAAAATGGGCATACAGGAATATTTAGGTGATCTGTTAAATAATCAGTTAAGAGATATAAAATACAGGTATAGAGAACAAATAGTAAATGACATTAAAAACAGAATGTGTGCTCTTTTGGCCGGATGGGATCAGGAAGACTTTAGGAGAACAGTTCTGTTTGTGACGGATGAAGAAGCCTTGTTTTATGAACCGGCGGTGGAAGATGATGTGAGGAGATTCGTTGTAGCGACAATTCGAAACAGTATGCTTGAGGTAGCCGCAAGCATTAATTGCACTCAGTTTAAGCTGCAGGAGCCTTTATCAGATGAAAAGATAAAAAGTATAACAACAAATGCAATTTGCTATTTTGGCAAATGCAAATTTGAAAGCTTGCAGAGCGAGGCAAAAGGTTTGAAGCATGTGGATGTATATGGAGAAGCAATTCAAAAATATCCATTGGCATGGAGGGTGCTAAAAAGAGCAGCACTGGCAAGAGATACAGTAGACAAGTTTGAAAAATTGTATGAAGCGGATTTAGAAAATGTGGAGGAGGAATCTATTGAGAATAAATTCAAAAAGGTAATTGGTGATGGATATTGTTTGGAGTTTGATGATTATTTAAAAGAAGAATTAGGAAATGTAATTTCGGGCAGGGTAGATATCTTTTATGTAGATTGCTTTAAAGGGCTGTCAAGGAACTTTGAAAAAGTCTTACATGTACTTCAAATTATTTTGCAAAATGGAAAGGCTTTTGTGACCTGCAATTATTATATCAGCGATGGACACATAGAGAAGCGAAGAAGAATTTTAAGAGCATGCCATTGTCAAAAAGAAATGTTTGACAATGTGAGAAACCTGAACGGTTTACCGGCATTTTTTAAAGATGTGTTAAGAGAAATGGTATGAGGTGCCGTTTAAATAATTGGATTAGCAGGGTGAGGCCGGTCAAAGCAAACCCATTGCAGCGGGAGGAAAAGATTGAAAATTGAAATTTTCAATTTACGAGTTTGTGCAGCGGGCAGCACAAACATCGGTACATTAGCTGCTCGCAGAAGGGAGCTCGCAGCATGAGCACAAATACGCGGGAACTTGGAATGCCTACATTGATTGAAAATGAAACGCTGGGAGACAATATTGCTCTTTGCAGGGAATTGGGCTTGTCCTTTATTGAGCTGAACATGAATTTCCCGGAGTATCAGATTGATAAGATCGAGGACACGGAGCTGCTTTATAGAAGAGCGGACGAAGCAGGTATTTATTATACGATCCATCTGGACGAAAATATGAATATTGCGGATTTTAACCCATTAGTCAGGGAAGCCTATCTGGAAACTGTAAGGCGGACGATAGAGGTGGCAAAACATTTTGTGGAGCTCAAGGACAAATATGGCTGCAAAGAACAGCCGGTGACGATAAACATGCATATGCATCACGGAATATTCCTTACATTGCCGGACAGGAAGGTTCAAATGTATGAGAGGAATTTTGCGGAATACCTGGCATCTTTTCAATATTTCATAAAGTCTTGCGAAGAGTGGATAGGAGGTTCTGACATTCAGATCGGGATAGAGAATACGGACGGATTTCGTGAATACGAAAAAAGAGCCATAGAATCCATGCTTGAAAGCGAACATTTTATATTGACCTGGGATGTTGGACACTCAAAAGCGACAAAGGAAGCTGACGTGCCTTTCCTTCTTTCCCACAGGGATAAGCTGAAGCATTTTCATATTCATGACGGCAGAGAGGATCCTCCCAGATGTCATTTGGCGTTGGGAGATGGGAAGATCGACCTGACAGGGCGGTTAGAGATGGCAGGAGAGTGTAATGCGAGATGCGTGATAGAGACCAAAACGATAGAGGCATTAAAAAAATCTGTGGAATGGCTTGACAGGCATTTCTATAAGGGTAATCCTGTGATCTCAGGGAGCTGAAACGCTTTGATCATCCAAAAGGAGAGCAGTATGATATATGAGAGCAGTATGGCGTATGAAAGTAATATGACATATGATATCATTATAATAGGCGCCGGGGTTTCCGGTGCTGCCATAGCCCGTGCATTGTCCCGCTATCAGGCAAACATATGTGTGATCGAGAAGGAGGAGGATGTCTGCTACGGCACATCCAAGGCAAACAGCGCCATTGTGCACGCCGGTTATGACGCCGTTCCCGGTTCTCTCAAAGCAAGGCTGAACGTGCGCGGCAGCCGGATGATGGGCAGGCTTGCGGAGGAACTGGATATTCCTTTTCGGCGAAACGGTTCCCTTGTCGTGTGCAGGGATAAAGAGGAATTTCCGGAACTGCAGAAGCTCTATGAGAGAGGCGTGGCCAACGGGGTAGAGGAACTGCGCATCTTAGGCAGGGAAGAGACCCTTGCCATGGAGCCCAATGTGACGGATGATGTATTTGCCGCCCTGTATGCGCCCACCGCGGGGATTGTGTGTCCGTTTGAATTAAATATCGCCCTGGCGGAAAATGCCTGTGAAAACGGAGTGGAATTCAGATTTAATGAAGAAGTGAAGGATATCGTCAGATCCGGTCAGTGCTATGAATTGCATACCGGCCGGGGAACCGTCAGAACGAAATATGTGATCAATGCCGCCGGAGTATACGCGGATGTGATCCATAACATGGTGAGCCGGAGGAAGCTTCACATTACGCCCCGGCGGGGAGATTACTGCCTTCTGGACAGAGCCGCAGGCAGCCATGTGGGAAGAACCATCTTCGCGCTGCCCGGCAAATTGGGGAAGGGTATTCTGGTTACGCCTACGATACATGGCAACCTTCTGATCGGCCCTACCGCAATGGAAGTGGAAGACAGGGAAGGCACCAACACCACCAGGGAGGGACTGGATCAGGTGCTGGAGAAAGCTGGACTGAATGTGAAAGACATTCCTGTGAGGCAGGTGATCACTTCCTTTGCCGGACTCCGCGCCCACGAAGACGGAGGCGATTTTATCATCGGGGAACCGGAGGACGCGGAAGGCTTTATGGACTGCGCCGGCATCGAATCGCCGGGGATCGCCAGCTGTCCGGCCATCGGCGAAATGGCGGCACAGATCGTAAGGGACAAAATGGGCCTGCGGGAAAAGAGTGACTTTGTTTCCACAAGAAAAGGAATCCTGAAACCGGATGCGCTGACCAGGGAGGAGAGAAATGCGTTGATCCGGGAGATACCGGCATACGGGAATATTGTCTGCCGCTGTGAGATGATCACAGAAGGGGAGATCATTGACGCCATCAGGCGACCTCTCGGGGCAAAGTCCCTTGACGGGATCAAGCGCAGGACGAGGGCGGGAATGGGAAGGTGTCAGGGAGGCTTCTGCTCGCCCAGGGTAATGGAGATTCTGGCGAGGGAGTGCGGCATGAATCTGCAGGACGTTACGAAATCCGGTGGGAGATCACAGATTATTATGGGAATGAATAAGGATATGCTATGAAAAAGGCGTAAATGGAAAATGCAGGATGGCAGGAGGCACAGGGTATGGAAAAGTATGATATTGTCGTTATCGGCGGCGGCCCAGCAGGTCTTGCCGCGGCAATTTCCGCGAAGAGAAGCGGAATAGACAGTGTTTTGATCCTGGAACGGGACAGGGAGCTGGGCGGTATTTTGAACCAGTGTATCCACAATGGATTTGGGCTTCATACGTTTCAGGAGGAGCTGACGGGACCGGAGTATGCCCACCGCTTTATCCGGCAGGTGATGGAGCTGGGGATTGAATACAGGCTTGATACCATGGTCATGGATATCAGCCGTGAAAAATTGGTAATGGCAATGAACCGGAAAGATGGGCTCTTTGACATTCAGGCGAAAGCGGTGATCCTGGCAATGGGATGCAGGGAGAGGGCCAGGGGAGCATTAAACATACCGGGGTTTCGTCCGGCCGGTATCTACTCCGCGGGGACGGCGCAGAAGCTGGTCAATGTGGAGGGTTGTATGCCGGGCAGAGAGGTCGTGATTCTCGGCTCTGGAGATATCGGGCTGATCATGGCAAGGAGAATGACGCTGGAAGGCGCAAGGGTTCAGGCGGTAGCCGAGCTGATGCCCTATTCCGGCGGGCTGAAAAGGAATATCGTGCAATGCCTGGAGGACTATGGAATTCCTCTGAAACTGAGCCATACAGTGATCGATATCAGGGGCAGAGAACGTCTGGAGGGTGTGACTCTGGCGGAGGTTGACGGGAGAGGCAGGCCGGTTCCCGGTACGGAAGAATTTTATTCCTGCGATACGCTTCTGCTGTCCGTCGGGCTCATACCGGAAAATGAACTTTCCGGCAAAATGGGCGTCGAGATGAATCCCGTCACTTCGGGGCCGAGGGTCAATGAGAGCCTTGAAACGAATATCGGAGGCGTGTTTGCCTGCGGCAATGTGCTCCATGTACATGATCTTGTCGATTTTGTGTCGGAGGAAGCGGGAGCGGCAGGGAGGAACGCGGCGGCCTATGTGAAGGAATACGCAGAAAACAGCGTGACAGGCAGTGCAAAAGACAGTGTAAAAGACGGCACGAAAGCCAGTACGAGAGACAACTGGAAAGACGGCACGAAAGCCGGTACGAGAGACAACTGGAAAGACAGTGTGGCAGGCAGCGCAGAAGACAGTGTGACAGGCAGTGTAGAAGACAGCGTGGGAGACAGCACAAAGGACAACAGGAGAGACGGCACGAAAGCCGGAACGAGCGAAAATGCGACAGGCAGAGCCGACCATCAGAGAGGACGGGAGATCAGGCTGCAGCCCGCTGAAGGCGTCAGGTACACCGTGCCGGAAAGGATCAATGTGTCGCGAATGGACGAAAAGCTGTCAGTGCGCTTCCGGGTGGGTAACGTATATAAAAACTGTTATGTGAGCACTTATTTTGACCGGGAGAGAGTCAGCCGCAGAAAGCGTCAGGTGGTAGCTCCGGGAGAAATGGAAGAGGTGATACTGACCAGGGAACAGCTGCTGCAGTATCCGGATCTGGAAACCATATCGATCAAAGTGGAGGCATAATTTTCGGTATGTGATCCGAATGCTGGATTAGAGCGTGCCGGAGCACGCAGGGAGGTGTCGGCTTGAACACAAAAAATCTGACTTGCATCAATTGCCCCATGGGGTGCTCCCTCACTGTTGAAATGGAGGGAGACCAGGTGATCCGCGTCAGTGGAAATACCTGTAAACGGGGAGAGATATATGCACGCAAAGAGGTTACGGATCCGACCAGAATTGTGACTTCCACAGTGAAGGTCCTGCATGGCAATGCGGCCGTGATACCGGTAAAGACAAAGGAGGATATTCCCAAAGGAAAGATCTTTGATTGTGTAAAAGCATTAAAAAAGATACAGGTGGAGGCGCCTGTTCATATCGGGGACGTGATTGCCGCCGATATTGCGGGTACGGGAGTGGATGTGATTGCCACAAAGAATGTGGAGCAGGGTGCGGACATATAAGAGGGATCTGTGAATCGGGTCAGAGACCCCGCCGCAGAAAATCAGAAATCGGCATGGCGGGAAGGCGTGAACTGTTATGGGAATGGAAATAAAGATTTTAGACTGGATACAGGATCTGCACGGGCCTGTGGGGGATGCATTCTGGCCGCTGGTCACAAGACTGGGGGATGGGGGGATCGTCTGGATCCTGCTGGCGGCTGTCCTGCTGATCCTTCCCAGGACAAGGAAGAGCGGGGTGGTGCTGGCCGCGGCGTTGTGCGTGGATTTGGTTTTATGCAACAGGATATTGAAGCCTGCAATCGCCCGGGTACGCCCCTTTGATGTCAATACCGCTGTCAGGCTTCTGATACCGAAACCGGGGGACTTTTCCTTTCCGTCCGGACATACGGCGGCCTCTTTTACCGCGGCCGCGGCGCTCTATTTCGCAGGGGAGAGGAAGCTGTGGAAACCGGCTCTGGCGCTGGCGTCCTTCATTGCTTTTTCCAGGCTGTATCTTTATGTGCACTATCCCACGGATATCCTGGGAGGCATGGCGACGGGGGTCATTGCCGGGTTTATGGGTTTCGTCATTGTGAAGCTTTGCGGAAAGATTTTTGCCGATTGACTGTATGACAGTTCAGACAGCTCCATGAATTTGACTGTATGACAGTTCAGACAGCTCCATGGATTTGACTGTATGACAGTTCAGACAGCTCCATGAATTTGGCTGTGTGACAGCTCAGACAGGACATTGAACTGTTACCTGACTGTTACACTGGCAACGCGGTTTTTTTGCCCAAAGTATTGACATAAATTTGCGTGAGGGGGATAATTGTGAAAGGATTTTGCGCCATTCCAGGCAGCCCGTAGGGGCGGGAGACTGCCCGCAGAGGGACGGAAAGCTGTCTGCGGGAACAGGAGGCGTGTGTTGCGGAGACGGATTCCTGATATGCCTGAAAAGTACCGAGGAGGTATCTGTAAATGAAAAAAATGCCGTGGCATATATTCGGCTTTCGGATCATACTGGCTTTTTTGGGCACGATTGGTTTTGGGTTCTGCGTCAATGTGCCACAATTTTCCCTGGCCTTCACAAACAGTATTGCCGCGGTCTTTCTGTTTGCGGTCTGGCTCTATGCCCTGGGCAAAGTAACCGCGGGCCGGGACTGGGAAGACGCAAAGGCGTTTCTGAATCCCTGCTTTGTGCTTCTTCTGTGTTTCTCGGGCAGCATGGCGGCGGGAGTGCAGCTGGATCAGGGAGGCGCTGTGGATCTCGGCAGCTGGGGTGCATATCTCTCTGTACTGTGCATCTCCGCCGCTGCCGCGCCTATTCTGGCGGCAGCCATGCTCAAATTGAGGGCTTACGGCAGCAGCAGCCGTCCGGTGTCCCCGGCAGGGGCGCAGATGAAAAAGTTTCTTGTGACATGGGGAATTTTATTCCTTTCCTATATACCGACCCTGCTGGCTGCTTTTCCCGGCTTCTTCACGTATGATGCGGAGGCGGAAGCCTATATGGTCTTCACGGAAAAATACTCCACTTATCAGCCGCTTCTCCATGTTGTTCTGCTGGGATGGACATTGCGTCTTGTCTATCACTTTACCAGGTCTTACAATGCAGGGATCCTGCTATACCTTCTTGTACAGATGGGGGTTCTGGCTGCCTGCTTTGCCTATGAGATCAGTTTTCTGCGAAGGATCGGGGTGAAACGCTGGGTGTGTAATCTGGGCATGGTCTTTCTGGCTCTGTTCCCCACGGTCAGCATGTTTGTGTGCTGTACCACGAAGGATACCCTGTTTTCCGGCGGCGTGGTGCTGTTCACCACCCTGCTTCTGGAGATGGCCAGGGATGCAGAGTTCTTTTGGGGCTCCCGACCACGTAAGCTATTGCTTGCGGCAGCCATGCTTTTTATTCTGCTTTTCCGTAACAACGGTTTATATGCGCTGGCCCTGTTTCTGGTCTTTTTCGCCGCCGTGTATCGGAAATATTGGAGGAAGTGGCTTCCCGTGTTGGCGGCCACGTTTCTGGTCTTCGCCGTGACGACACAGGGTCTGGTCGCGGCGTTTCATGCCAGAAAGGGTCCCATGGCGGAAATGTTTTCCGTTCCCATACAACAGCTGGCAAGGGTGTACAGTGAGGCCGGCAGCCGGCTTTCGGAGGAAGACTCGGAAATTCTGTACAGCCTGATCCCGCAGGTGATCCTGGAGCAGTATAACCCCAAGCTGGCGGATATGGTAAAATTGAATTTTATGGAAGATAATTTCAAGGGTTCGCCCGGAAAATATATCGCCCTGTGGTTTCGGCTGGGCTGGGAGCATTTTGATATTTATGTGAACTCTTTCCTGGTGAACACATACGGCTACTGGTATCCGGATACCGTCATAGACGGCTATCGGGGCATATGGGTATCTGACAGGGAATATGAGGACAGTTCCTATTTTGCGTTTACCATGGAGAATCCCGGTGAGAGGAGATCGCTTCTCCCGGCCCTGGAGCGCTTTTACGAGAGGATCTCGCTGGAACTGTACCAGCAGAGGGTTCCGGTGGTTTCCATGCTGTTTTCACCCGGCTTCTGGCATTGGGTATATGCCTTTACGGGATTATATCTGCTGGTCTTTCGGTACAGGAGGCAGGCTTTTTCCCTGGTGCCTATAGGGCTGCTTTACCTGACTGTATTGCTGGGACCTATTGCATTGGTAAGGTATGTGCTGTATTTATTCTTTGCAGTGCCTTTGATCCTGGGGCTTTTGGTCGAGCCTGATGTAATGGCTGGCCGAAAACAGGAATGAGATGAAACATTGAGTCCCCGGTGCACTGATATGCTGATGCTCTGAAACACCGATGAACTGAAATGGGAATGCGCTGAAACGCCAATGCCTGAGGCGCTGATACTTGAAGTAGCGATGCGGTGAAGCACTGATATACGGCTGCGTTGGACAAGTGCCATTTGACAGGTTCGGGGAGAAGCAGGGTTATTTACAGAAGGGAATCAATTATGTCTATCAGAAATTTATGGGAAGAAATCCGATATTTTTTCAAGCAGAAAATATTTATGACGACAGCGCTGCTGACATTGGTGGGCAGCTATGGCTTTGCGGTCACCCATGAGAGCATCGGCCCGGACGATACGATGGTAAAGCTGTATCTGGGCGATGGGATGGAGGCCTACATGGGACGCTGGACCCTGTTCCTGATAAACAAGCTGTTCCGTATAGACAGTTTTATGCCGTTTATCACGGAACTGGCGGGAGCGGTTCTCCTTCTGGCGGGAGTGGTCTTATTCTGTGTCCTGCTTAGACGGATTTTCGAGGATAAGGTCGGGATTTTGGGATACACTGCTTTTGCGTGCGTCTTTATCTCTTTTCCGTTCATCAGTGAGGTGTGGATCTATTATTTCCATAATGGCGTGGATCTGGGATATATCCTGCTCGCCCTTTCCCTTCTTCTGTTCCTGGATGGCTTTGAACATACCGGCAAAAGGCGTCTGGGATGCTTTTTGGGAAGTATGCTGCTTTTGTGCGCGGCTGTGGGCTGTTATGAGTCCTTTCTGATCCTGTATGTGACGGGTGTCCTGGTCATTCTCTTCTTCCGGGGGCTGGCGGGCAGAGAGCAGATGAACCTGCGTGTGGTGTGGAAATTGTTTGTCTGTGTCTGTCTTTCCATAGGCTGTATCCTTCTGCGGGTGGTGATCCAGAGGTTGGTCACGGCGATATTCTCCTTACAGGATCTGGGGGAAATAACAGCTGCCAGGGAGGTGGCGAACACTCTGGGAATGTTTGCGGGAGATGACTGGGCTTACAACCTGTTTATGCTGGTCAAACGGTATTGGCTGGTATTTTTCGTCAATGCGGCGGTATATTTTCCCATAGCGGAATATGCGGCGTCAGTGGCATTTTTTGGGATTGCTTCCATCCTTCTTACAGTAAAGAAGAAAAACGGCTGGTATCTTCTGCTGTCTGTGGGTATGGCGGCGGCGCCTGTGACGCTTTCTTTCGTGGTGGAAATGGCGCCGTCCTATCACAGCTGTCTGTTCATGCCTTTCTTTGTTGCGGCTGCCATGCTGTTACCATATCTGCTCCTGAAAAGGGTATGGAAAAAAATTGGCGCGGCTGTATTTGCCTTAATCATGGTGTGTCTTGTATGGAACCAGATGTATGAGACGAATCACATTTTTTATACAGATTATTTGAAATACCATCATGATAAGGAGATATTGACGGAGATAGCCCGAGAAGTGATAAGGGACTATGGTGCGGATGCAAAAGTGATATTTACGGGGAGTTATAAGACGCCGTATACCCTGATCCAGGATTATTATATAGACTATTCCTCAAGTGAATTACAGATAATCGCTTTCCTTACAGACTGGCTGGATCCCCATTTAAAGGAAAAATATTATATGCCTTATGGCTATTCTTTTGTGGGGGATTTGAAAGATTCTGTCATTGAATGGGGACTGTACGCTTACGGCAAACCCGGACTGGAATTGCAGAATTTTCTTGCAATGCATGGTTACAGCCTACAGGTGGAAACAGACCTGGAATTGCATGAGAAAGCGGAAGCTTTCGCCGAGGGTGAGGGAATGCCGGGCTGGCCGGAGAAGGGCTCCATTGCTGTAATGGACGGGTATGTGGTTGTTCATTTCTGAGTGATAAGGAATGAGGGGGAAGCTTAAGATGCAAAAGATACTGGTGGTGGATGACGCGGAGACCAACCGCGAGCTGCTGCGGAATATGCTGGAGAATGATTATCTGGTGGATACGGCCGAGGATGGGGAACAGGCGCTGCAAAAGCTGCAGGAGGGGCACGATGGGATGGCGGCTCTTCTGCTGGATCTGCATATGCCGAAAGCGGACGGCATTGTGGTCATTGTGGAGATGAAAGAGAAGGGCTGGATCAATGAGATTCCCGTGCTGATCATCAGCAGCGAGCATGCCATTGAAACCGAGAATAGGTGTCTTGAAATGGGGGTATCAGACTTTGTCCACAAACCCTTTGAGCCTTCCATTGTCAGGAACAGGGTAAAAAACGCCATAGAGCTGTTTAATTACAAAAGGCATCTGGAGCAGAAGGTGGAGGAGCAGGCGGAAACGCTGAAAAGACAGTCCCAGATCATCCAGATGCAGGCGGAGAGACTGAGTAAGGCAAAGTCTTTTAACAGGCTGATGATGGAGTATCGCGCTGTGATCATGGAGGTGGAAACGAAGCTTAAGGTCCTGAACGCCCTGTTCTCCGAGGAATATAAGAGAAATCCTTTCGAGTCCATCAAAAGCAGGCTGAAAACGCCGGAGAGCATCTACAAAAAGCTGGAGAGAAAAGGGTATTCCCTGACGCTGGAGAACATTCAGGACTATGTGGCGGATGTGGCGGGAGTGAGGGTGATCTGTTCTTTCCCAGACGATATTTACAGGCTGGCGGAGCTTCTGACCAGGCAGGATGACATCATTTTGCTGAAGAAAAAGGATTATATCGAGACGCCAAAGCCCAATGGTTACAGGAGCCTTCATCTGATTTTGAGTGTCCCCATTTTCCTTGCGGATGAGAAGAAGTATGTGAAGGTGGAGGTTCAGTTCCGTACCATTGCCATGGATTTCTGGGCAAGCCTGGAGCACAAGCTGAAATATAAGAAGGATATCAATGACACGGATGAGATCGAGCGGCAGCTGAAAGCCTGCGCGGATTCCATCGAGGCGCTGGATTACCAGATGCAGGAGATCAGGGACCGGATCGACTGTCCGGGGAAGTAAAGCGCCTGAGGCAGAGACGTATGCTGCGGGTGCAAACGGTGAACCGGATCGATCGTCATGGGAAATGAAACAGCCCTCGGCGGAACCGGGGGCTGCTTTGGCTATGCGGTATGACTTCCGGGAGCCCGGCCGTTATGCATATTCCCTGGAACGCCTGCGCGCAGGGATCACATGCGCTTTCTGCAAGGCCAGATATAGCGCAGGCACCAGGATCAGCTGGAGGACAATGCCGGGGAAGCTGGATACGAAATATCCCGTTGCCCATGCTTTCCAGGAATAGCTTCCGGCAGCAAAGATCAGCGCCCTCGCAATGCCGGTGACGATGCGCCCTGCCAGCATGGCGGTGAGCAGGCTGATGTAGATGTCTGCAAGCTGCTTTCCGGTGTGGAGCAATTTCATCATCAGCCCTGTGACAAAGCCGTAGACTGCCAGTTCCACCATCATGGTTGGCAGATAGCCGACACCGGGCATACCCGTGATGAAGCAGGAGAGCATGGGACCCGCCAGGCCACACAGCAGGCCGTACTGCCAGCCGCAGATCAGGCCGCAGAGCAGGACGGGCAGATGCATGGGCGAGAGCAGGGTGCCCGCGTTGGGGATCGTGTGGAGCGCCATGGGGAGTACCACACAGAGCGCCATACAGACAGCTGTTATGGCGCATTTTACGATAGGTGTCATCTTGTCATTCATGGTTTCCTCTTTCCGCAATGCGCTTCCGGACAAAAAATAAGCCGCGAAAACTACTCTCTCCAGAGAGCGGGAAGCCTTCGTGGCATAACATGGGCGGTATTTTTTGTGCGGAAAGTATCTTGCTGATATTTTGATACTGTGGAATGCATTCTTCTAAATGCGCCGTTTCTTCCTGAAACAATCTTATCTATATAATACGGAAAATTGCCGGAATGTCAAGAGGCAAGTCTCGCAAAATTGCTTTTCTGTGCAATTTAGCGAGATAACGTAACAGTTCAGCCCCGATCGTGCAGGCGGCTTGCTAAAGGGACGGCGGCGCCATGCTGTCCTGGTTTTCTGCATTTGTAATGATTCAGCGCCAAGTAATCGTGCCTGCACAATTGCAATTTTCTTAAAATAGGCTCCAAATAGTTACTACGATTGTGCAATGTAAAGAGGGATCGATCTATATACATTAAAACTTGCAGGAAACAGGCGTAGGAGAGACAGGGGTACTTTCTGCGGCGTGAGTGAGATGTGGAGCATCGACGTGCATAAGGCTCATCGGAACGCCTATCGAGCCGTCGCAGAAAGTACCCTTGTCTCCCCTGCGCTGTCCCTTCCTCCCCACCCCCAAACCGCCTGGCACGATCATGGCTGAACTGTTACGAGATAACTGTAAAGTTTCCAAAAGTGGGTTGAATTATATCCGGCGGTCATGATATGATAAGAAATCAGATGTAAAATGTAGAAGCAGACAGAGGGTGTAAGTTTGAAGATTATGATTATGGACGGCCAGGGAGGCGGCGTGGGGAGAAGTCTGGTGGAGGAACTGCGGGCTGCCTATCCCGAGGCGGACCTGATCGCTGTGGGCACAAATGCCACGGCCACGGCAAATATGATGAAGGGCGGCACCACGTCAGGCGCCACCGGGGAAAACGCGGTGGTCTACAACAGCGGCCGCGCGGATGTGATCGTGGGTCCCATAGGCATTGTCATGGCAAACGCCATGCTGGGGGAGATCACCCCGAAGATGGCGGAGGCGGTGGCGTCCAGCGAGGCAAGGATCCTGCTGATCCCCATGAGCCGGTGCAATGCCGCGGTAATGGGAGTGGAGGGCAGGAAACTTTCAGATTATGTAAAGGAAGCAGTGGAAAAGATTGGAATTTAGGGAATGTTTTTTGGGGCAGGCAGGACTTCATCCGGCAATGGAAGCCCGGGATGCGGTCAAATTGTGTTATCAGGCGGCGTTTGGCGCGGAGCACCTGCTTCAGGATCAGGCGGCTGCGCGCCGGTATCTGGAACAGGAGTATGCCGCCCTGGAGGCGGATGCAAGTCCTCTCTGGGAACAGATCCATCCCGGTGTGTGCAGGGTGAATCTGGCGGCATGGAAAAGGGAGAAGCTGCCTTTGGAATGGCTTTTCCGTATGTTTGTGGAGACTGCCGCCAACCCGCCGGAAAAGGGGGAGCAGGTTTTCCGGGATTGTCTGGATACGGTGGGGCAGCTGGTCCGGGGGCAGGCGGACGCTGGCTTGACGGGGAAGAAGATTCCCTTTGGGGAGGAACAATGGCGAGATTTCCTGTCAGGATACCCGCTGGATCTTCCCCGGGCGGTGCATCACAGCGACGGATACCGGCAATGGGAACGTCCGGCGTACCGGCTGGTGTGCAGCCGCTTTATCCGCATGTTCCCGATCCTGCAGGCAATCGCGCAGATGCCGCCGGGAAACAGGGTGGTGGCGCTGGACGGAAGATGCGCTTCCGGCAAGACCACGCTGGCGGGACAGCTTGCGAGGGTGACAGGGGCGGGAGTGGTGCACATGGACGACTTTTTTCTGCCGCCCAAGCTGCGCAGCCCCGGACGGCTGGCTGAGCCGGGAGGCAATGTGCATTATGAGCGGTTTGCGGAGGAGGTTCTCACACCCTTGAGCAGCGGGCAGGCATTCCGGTATCGCTGTTTTGACTGCAGCCGCATGGAACCTGGGGAAGACAGGGAAATCCCGGAGGGCGGCCTGCGGATCGTGGAAGGGGCATACAGCTGCCACCCTCATTTCGGGGAATATATGGGGCTGAGGGTTTTCTGCGATGTGGGACAGCAGGAGCAGCTGAGGCGGATTGAGCAGCGCAACGGCGCAGAGATGCTGGAACGATTCCGGGACAGCTGGATTCCCATGGAAGAAAAGTATTTTCGGAGCTTTCATATCAGGGAACGGGCTGATCTGGCAGTGTAGAAGGATACGGTTCACGGCCGGCGGCAGCAGTGCGGAAAAGGGAATGATCCTGATAAAATGCTCCGGATGAGTGCGAAACAGGAGATACAGAACCGGAACGGAAAGGAAATTTTATGCTACAGCGTTTTTATCCCGATCAGGAAGCAGACAGCGCATATGAGATTGATTATGAAGGATTATACCGTCGTGGCTATCGCGGCGTGATCTTCGACATAGATAATACCCTGGTGCCCCATGGCGCTCCGGCGGACGACAGGGCGACAGCCCTGTTTGAACGGCTTCGGCGGATCGGCTATGGAACCATGCTTTTGTCCAACAACAAGGAGCCCCGCGTGAAAATGTTCCATGAAGGCGTGGGATCCCCGTATATTTTCAAGGCGGGTAAACCGGGAAGAAGGGGATATGAAACAGCCATGGAACGGATGGGCACGACGCCCGGGACCACGCTTTTTGTGGGCGATCAGCTGTTTACGGATATATGGGGAGCCAGGAAGGCAGGGCTTGTCACCTTTCTGGTGAAGCCCATTCACCCCAAGGAGGAGATCCAGATTGTATTAAAGCGCTTCCTGGAGAAGATTGTGCTGTTCTTTTACCATCGGAACCTCAGAAAACAAGGAACTGTTAAGAATTGATTAGAGAATTGTGCGGAAAGGCTGGTAGTAATATGGAGATCAATGGTTACACCCGCGTCTGCGGGCTGATGGGTAATCCGGTGGAGCACACCATGTCGCCGGTGATACATAATACGTTATCGGAAAAGCTGGGGGAAAACCTGGCATACGTCCCCTTCCATGTGCCCGCGGGGCATGTAAAGGAGGCGGTGGAGGGCGCCTATGCGCTGAATCTGCTGGGCATGAATGTGACGGTGCCCTATAAGAGTGAAGTCATTCCTTTTTTAAAGGATATGGATCCCCTTGCAAAGCAGATCGGGGCAGTGAATACCCTGGTCCGCACAGAAGGCGGCTACAAGGGATATAACACGGATATGCCCGGGCTGTACCGCGCCATGTGCGAGGATGGTGTCAGGATAGAGGGAGAGAAAGTGCTGATCCTGGGTGCGGGCGGCGTGGCAAGGGCAGTTGCGATGCTGCTGGCCCGGAAGGGTGCGGCGGAGATCCTGCTGCTGAACCGCAGTGTGGACAAGGCGGAGGCGGTGGCGGAGGAAGTAAACGGCATCGCGGGCAGGCAGTTGGTGAAGGCAATGCCGCTGGCGGAGCATAACGGGCTGCCGGCGGGGGAGAAATACCTTGCGATCCAGGCTACCAATGTGGGAATGCATCCCCGTGTGGAGGATGTGGTCATAGAGGAGGATGCTTTTTACGGGAAGATACATACCGGCTATGACCTGATCTTCAATCCCTCCGAGACACGGTTCATGCAGAAAGTGAAATGCGGCGGAGGCAGGGCCTTCGGCGGCATGAAGATGCTTCTGTACCAGGGGATTATCGCGTATGAATTATGGACAGGCGCACAAGTGGGGAAGGAGCTTGCGGCGGACATTTACGGCAGGCTGACAGAAGCGATGAGGACTCATCGCTGACTGATGGTGCTGTGTGCCAGTGGCACACGTCCAGCACGGATCGAAGCGGAGCGTAGACCAACGAAGCACTGGCGCAAACAGGCGGTGCTGAATTCACTGTTTATTGCCAGTAAATGACAAGACAGGAAGGCAAGGATGGAATGAGAGGATGAGACAGGATAGAAATCTGGTACTGACAGGTTTTATGGGCAGCGGCAAGACGTCTGTGGGACTGAAGCTGTCCTACAGGCTGCGGATGACAGTGGAGGATACGGACAGGCTGATCGAGCGCAGGGAGGGAAGGTGTATCAGTGAGATCTTTGCGGAACAGGGCGAGGAGTATTTCAGGAAGCTTGAGACGGCGCTGCTGACGGAACTGACGGAGCAAAAATTTCTGAGGATCTATTCCGTGGGAGGCGGCACGCCGGTCAGGGAGGAGAACAGGAGACTTTTAAAGAGGCTGGGTACGGTGATCTATCTTCGCGTCAGGCCGGAAACGGTGTATGAGCGGCTGAGAGGGGATACCACCAGGCCCCTTTTGCAGTGTGACAATCCGCTGGAGAAGATCAGGGAGCTGCTGGAGAGCCGCAGGGAGGCATACGAGGACTGTGCGGATCTGATCATAGATGTGGATGAACTGGAAATAGAAGACATATTGAATAAAATCGTGAAGGAGATAGAGAAGATGAAGCTTTTGGTGATCAACGGCCCCAACCTCAATTTTCTGGGGATCAGGGAGAAAAGTGTTTACGGGACACAGGACTACCAGTACCTGCTGGATCTGATCCAGGGAAAGGCGGAGAGCGCGGGCTGTGATATCACGGTGTTCCAGAGCAACCACGAGGGCGCCATTATCGACAGGATCCAGGAGGCATATTTTGACGGCACGGAGGGAATCGTGATCAATCCCGGCGCATATACCCATTACAGCTATGCGATCAGGGATGCCCTTGCCAGTATTACCGTTCCCAAGGTGGAAATCCATATCTCCGACATCACAAAGCGGGAGGAATTCCGGAAGACCTCCGTTACGGCGCCGGCCTGCGACAAACAGATCTACGGGCAGGGACTGGACGGTTACCTGCAGGCGATTGACTTTATTTTGAATAAAAAATAGGTTTTTGAACTTTTTTTTCGAAAATAGTTGAAATAAATGCCATTTTATATTAAACTACAATGGAATTATATTGTGAATGGCATAGGAGGATTATAAATATGATTTCTGCAGGTGATTTCAGAAATGGTATGACCATTGAGTATGACAACAATGTGTACCAGATCATTGAATTTCAGCATGTTAAGCCTGGAAAGGGTGCGGCTTTCGTCAGAACGAAGCTGAAGAACATCAAGAGCGGCGGCGTGGTAGAGAAGACTTTCCGCCCCACTGAGAAATGCCCCCAGGCACGTATTGATAGAAAAGATATGCAGTATCTGTATTCCGACGGGGATCTGTTCTATTTCATGGATAATGAGAGCTATGAGCAGATCGCGCTGAACGGCGAAGCGGTTGGAGATGCACTGAAGTTTGTGAAGGAGAACGAGATGTGCAAGATCTGTTCCCACAACGGAAGCGTGTTCTCTGTGGAGCCGCCTCTTTTCGTGGAACTGGAGATCACGGAGACGGAGCCCGGCTTCAAGGGAGACACCGCTACCGGC
The DNA here is from genome assembly GCA_948473115.1 of uncultured Lachnospiraceae bacterium. Lineage (GTDB taxonomy): Bacteria > Bacillota > Clostridia > Lachnospirales > Lachnospiraceae > Acetatifactor. The sequence continues at coordinate 49,282 of CAOKWI010000008.1, forward strand.
GCGAACAAACCCGCTACCGTTGAGACGGGCGCACAGGTCGCGGTTCCTCTGTTCGTAGAACAGGGCGACAAGATCAAGATTGACACCAGAACGGGTGAATATCTGTCCAGAGTGTAAGCGGCTGCATATTTTCATATTTATCAAGACTTGTAAGGCAAAGATACTTCATGGTATCCTTGCCTTTCTTTGTGCGTGCAATGAGAAGCGCGGGGCAGGGCATGAAAACAGCGTTTGGGAGCTTGCTCACAAAAAGCTGTTCTCATGCCCTGACACATGCGGCGAATGCCGCATCACCCTCCGTTGTTATACAACGGAGGGTGCCCGCGCTGTGGTGCGGAGGGTGCCCGCGCTGTGGGACGGGGGTGCCCGCGCATGACAAAAAACAATCAAACAAAAAGGAGAGAAAATATGGAAATTAACACATTTGCAGGAAAAGTGCGTGACGCAGTGGAAAAAAAGCTGGGGGAAACGTACAAAGTTGAAGTCAGGGAGGTACAGAAAAATAACGGAGTCATACTCCACGGGCTGTTGATATTGACAGATGACCGGAATGTGATTCCGACGCTTTATCTGGAACCTTTCTGGGAAGCCTATGAATCAGGAACCTCCCTTGCGGAGATTGTGAGGAGACTGATAAGGATCTACCGGGAGGATCTGCCAAAGACCAGTATAGATATGGAATTTTTCAGATATTTTGAGAAGGTTTCGGAACGGATATGCTATCGCCTGATCCGGCAGAAGGGAAATGAGGAATTATTGCAGGATATTCCGCATATTCCGTTCCTTGACCTGGCGATCTGTTTCTTCTACGCGTACAGCGGGGAAGCCTTGGGCGAGGGAGCCATCCTGATCCACGATTCCCATGTGGAGCTCTGGAGCACCACGGTAAAGGAACTGCTGGAACTGGCCCAGAAGAACACACCCAGGCTGTTCCCGTGGAGATGTAATTCCATGGAAAATGTGCTTCATGAAATGATGACGGAGGAGGAATACCTGAAGGGGGTGCCGCAGGAGGAGAGCAGGGATTTACTTGCGGGAAATCCGCTGAGGGTCTTAAGCAATGTGCAGCGGGTGCAGGGGGCATCCTGCATGCTGTATCCCGGGCTGCTGAAGCAGTTGGCGGGAAAAGAAGAAAACAGTTTCTATATTCTGCCCAGTTCGATCCATGAGGTGATCCTCCTGACAGACCGGAGGATGGAAACACCGGAACAGTTAAAAGAAATGATCGCTGAGGTCAACAGAACACAGGTGGCGCCGGAGGAGGTGCTGTCGGACAGTCTCTATTATTATGATTCCCGGAAAGAAAATATCAGGCTTGTTTTATGAGCTGCAGGGATTTTTGGGGCATTTTTTTGTTGATTTCCGGATAAAACGCCTATTTTTTCAAATATTTTCGAAATTCGTGGTAGACATATCATTTATTCTGTGATATTATAATCAGGGTGATGTAACAATTTCGTAATATTTGCACTCGTAGTCTAACGGATAGAACGAAGGCCTCCGACGCCTTTAATGCAGGTTCGATTCCTGTCGAGTGCATTTACATCACCCTGATTTGTCTAAGGAAGCGGCACATTGCCCGCGGAAATAAACATGATTTTCGAAAAGCCGCTTGCGGCTTTTTGCATCTAATGAAAGGTATGGTTATGAAGGATAAAAAGTCAGCGGTACTTGAGTATATTTTGGATCATTGTAAGGTTATCTTTCCCATTGTGCTGATCTTTGTGGTAGCTGTTACGGTGGCTTTTGCCCTTGGCGCGCGCAGCAGGGCGGACCAGGGAGAGGAATCCTATGAGCTGTCAGGGACGCCTCTGGCAGACAGCAGCACGCCGGAGGCCACGCCCTCGGGCGTGGTGGAGGAGATGCCCCTGCAGCCCAATGAGGACGGGGAAATGTATACCCTGGTGGCCACTTATTACAATGCGACGGCGCTGGGGGATATAGAGACGCTCAGAGGACTTTATGACGAGCTTCCGGAAAACAACGCGCTGAAGATTGAGGAGACGGCGCAGTACCTGGATCATTACACGACCCTGGAGATTTATACCAAAAAGGGAATGGAGGAGGACTCCTTCATTGTCTGTGTGTTTTACAGGCTTCTTTTCATGAATCATGAGGAAGAGTTCCCGGGCTACGAGACGCTGTATGTCTGCAGGAATGAACAGGGAGAACTGTACATTAAGAATGAGAGTAACTTTACCGAGGAGGAGAAGGAGTATATTCAGGCTGTCGCCATGCAGGATGACGTGATAGAGTTCAACAATCGTGTGAACACGGAGTATAACGACCTGCTTATGGAGCATCCCGAACTGTTCAAGTATCTGGAAGAACTGAATGCACATGTGAATGTGGCAGTCGGAGAGCGTGTGGCACGGCAGGAGGCGGCGAACAGTCCCCAGACACCCGAGACCCCGGAGGGTCAGGAACCACCGGCCGCCGAGGGCGGCGGAGCCCAGGAGCCGCCGGCAGAACCGGCAGGACCTCGTTATGCGACAGCAGCTACCACTGTGAATGTGAGGAGTTCTGACAGTGAGCAGGCCGATAAGCTGGGCAAGGTTACAGGGGGTGAGACGGTTCAGGTCCAGGAAGTCGGTGTGAACGGCTGGACGAAGATCGTGTATGACGGGAAAGACGGTTATATCAAGTCAGAGTATCTGCAGATGCAGGAGAGCGCAGCCGGCGCGGAGGTCATCGGTACGGTTACTGCTTCCACCAATATCAATGTGCGCGCTTCGGCCAGCGAGACCGCAGACAGACTTGGCGTGCTGGCAGGTGGCGAGACAGTGGATCTGCTGGAAAATCTGGATGGATGGTGCAAGGTCAAGTACAATAACCAGGTCGGTTATGTGAAAGCAGAATATGTACAGCAGTGACAGTTACTATGATTTGGTGAATGGTGCTTCACAACGCAGAATCCCAAAGCCAACAAGTTGGCTTGCGGGAAATGTTTAAATCAGCGGTTCTTTAATCGCTTTGCTTTGAGCACGCAAAGAACGCGTTAAAACGCCCCGGTGGCGCAGGTGTTAAAGGTAACCAGTGATACACTGCAGCTGCATTTTGGCGTGCTGACTGTATTGCAATTGTATCTTAACTGTCCTATTATAATTGTATAGAAGAATAAAATCAGGTTATCTGGGCAGCCTATACAGAAGAAACTGTAGAGGCTGCTTTTTTTGTGCTGCCGGTGGGTGTGATACGAAGGTCCGGGGCGCGGCACTTTTCACCTGCAGGAGACTGTGTTGTCAGACACATGGAGGTCAAAATGCCTGAACCACGGCATTTCCATCCTTATTTGAGATCCCGCGGAGCGGAATCATGGAGGAGTGAAGTGAAATCACAGGAAGTAAAAATATATCGGGAAATTCAGCGAAACGCAGACATGGCCATGAAGGCAATAGATACCATTGCGGAAAAGGTGGAAAACGAAGAACTGTCGTTACAGATATCCAGGCAGTCCCTGGGATACTCAGAGCTTCACAATGAGGCCGTAAAACAGCTGATTGATGCCAAGACCAGACCCCTGCAGAGCAACCATCTGTCCGATGCGGTATTGAAGACAGGACTCCGCTATAATACCATGCTCAATACCAGCACGAGCCGACTGGCAGAATTGCTGATCAGGGAGAATAACAATGGCATCCTGGAGATGGAGAAGGTGCTGAGGGCAAACGAGGAAGCGGGGGCAAAACCTACGGCGCTGGCAAAGCAGCTGATTGAACTTGAGGAGAAAAATGTGCGCTGCCTGAAGGAATATTTGTAATGCTTTGATATCCGGCAAATAATGCTGCCCGTGCAATTGCTCATCCCACGCCCTGCCTGCATTGCAGTCAGCACCACCACCGCAGGCAACGGGATTGCTGACCCTCGCTGCATTCCCGAAATGCCTGCTCTGTAGCCGCCCGGCTTATTGCCTGTGGGAACAAATTGCATACAGCCGCGTAATCGGATTGCAGCTGCACAGGAGGAAATATGCATTGTGCAAATTGTATAAAAAATAACAGGAAACTTTTACAATTTAATGAAATAAAGTGTGTTGTGAATTTGACATGATGGGTTTATAATGGTAAATGGACTAAGTTGTATACAAGTATCCACATAAACCATATTAAGGAGGATTTCACAATGTCATATGTTGATGAGGTATTTGATCTGGTAGTTGCGAAGAATCCCGCCCAGCCTGAATTCCATCAGGCGGTCAAGGAGGTACTGGAGTCCCTTCGCGTGGTGATTGAGGCGAATGAAGAGAAATATCGCAAGGACGCACTTCTGGAGAGACTGGTTACTCCCGAGAGACAGCTTCTGTTCCGTGTGCCCTGGGTGGATGACAAGGGACAGGTCCAGGTGAACAACGGTTTCCGCGTACAGTTTAATTCCGCAATCGGACCCTACAAGGGAGGCTTAAGGCTTCATCCCAGCGTGAATTTGGGTATTATCAAGTTCCTTGGCTTCGAGCAGATCTTCAAGAATTCCCTGACAGGACTGCCTATCGGCGGCGGCAAGGGCGGTTCTGACTTTGACCCCAAGGGTAAGTCCGACAGGGAGGTAATGGCGTTCTGCCAGAGTTTCATCACCGAACTACATAAATATATCGGCGCGGATACGGATGTGCCCGCAGGCGATATCGGAACCGGTGCAAGAGAGATCGGTTATATGTACGGACAGTACAAGAGACTGACAGGCTTATATGAGGGTGTGCTTACCGGAAAGGGTCTCTCCTATGGCGGTTCCCTTGCCAGGACGGAAGCTACCGGTTACGGTCTTCTTTATCTCACGGAGGAAATGTTAAAGTGCAACGGCAAGGATATCGCAGGCAAGACGGTGGCAGTATCCGGTGCGGGCAATGTGGCGATCTACGCGATCCAGAAGGCACAGCAGCTGGGCGCAAAGCCTGTGACCTGCTCCGATTCCACCGGCTGGGTGTACGATCCCGAGGGAATCGATGTGGCTCTGCTGAAAGAGGTAAAGGAAGTAAAGAGGGCAAGACTGTCCGAGTATGCTGCCGCAAGACCCAGTGCAGAGTATCATGAGAAAAAGAACGGCGAGCATGGCGTATGGAGCGTGAAGTGTGATATCGCTCTTCCCTGCGCCACCCAGAACGAACTGGATCTCGAGGACGCGAAGATGCTGGTAACCAACGGCTGTTTCGCGGTTGCAGAGGGCGCCAACATGCCTACCACCATGGACGCCACCGAGTATTTCCAGAAGAACGGTGTCCTGTTCTGTCCCGGCAAGGCTTCCAACGCGGGCGGCGTGGCTACCTCCGCCCTGGAGATGAGTCAGAACAGTGAGAGACTTTCCTGGACCTTCGAGGAGGTTGACTCCAAGCTGCAGGGCATCATGGTAAATATTTTCCACAATCTGGACGACGCTGCGAAAAAATACGGCATGGAAGGCAATTATGTGGCAGGCGCCAATATCGCAGGATTTTTGAAGGTTGCAGAGGCAATGACGGCGCAGGGTATTGTATAATTGTGACAGTCAGCCATACGGCACCGCGAAGTCAAAATTGCTTCCCTGTGCAATTTTGCGAGACTTGCAGGCGCCAGTTCATGGACTGTTCTTGACAACAGGATTCATTCTGTTGTATGTGCCGCCCAAAAGAGGTGGATGCCGCCCCTCTTGGCGGCATGACAGGAAGTATGAAGGAAGTGTAGTGAAGTATTAAAGATTTGAGGGAACATGGAAATAGAAACGGAAATGCCGGGGAAGTCAGACATGGCTTTACACCGGCATTTCATTTTGGGAGGAGGATAAGTATGAATAGGGAAAACTATTCATTGATGGAAAATTACATGCTGTCGTGTATGGAGGACAGCGCCCATGACAGGGAGCATGTATACCGTGTCCTGTACAATGCGCTGGAAATTGCAAAGAATGAGAGCAATGTGGATTATGATGTGCTGATCGGGGCTTGTTTACTGCATGATATCGGCCGGCGGGAGCAGTTTGAGGATCCAGCCCTGTGCCATGCGGCTGTGGGAGGCGAGAAGGCATATCGTTTTCTGGTGGAACAAGGGTTTGGGGTTGATTATGCACAGCAGGTAAGACATTGCATCCAGACTCATAGATACAGGAAAAGCAATCCCCCTCAAAGTATGGAAGCAAAGATTCTGTTCGATGCGGACAAGCTGGATGCGACGGGGGCTGTGGGTATCGCGAGAACCCTGCTTTACAAGGGGAGTGTCTCGGAGCCTCTATATTCGGTGCTGGAGGATGGGACGGTCTCTGCCGGAGAGGGGGACACATCTCCTTCCTTCTTTCAGGAATATAAGTATAAACTGGAGAATGTCTATGACTGTTTCCAGACCGCAAAGGCAGCAGATATGGCAGAGGAGAGACGTCATATCGCGGCAGAATTTTATCAGAGCCTGTACCGGGAGGTGAATGTCTCCTATCAGAATGGAAGAGACGAACTGGTCAGACACGTGACCTGCACTTAATGTAACGAAATGTCCGTGACAGCTATAAAAGGATGCCGGAAAATACCGATATTATTATAAATGGTCAGCTGCTTCTGCAAAAGGGCGGCCAGAAGGTTGTTATTTGTCTGAATCAGGGAGGATGACGGCATGAAAATAAAGGCGGAAATGAACAGTTACCCTAAGATCACATGTACACGGACGGTAGAGCGACGGGGAAACAAGATACGGACGCGGATCGAGATGCGTCATGCGGATGGAACTTCAGCGGGATCCATCAGTATTACAAAGTCAGCCAAGAAAAAAACGAAAAGGCTCCAATATAATTTTAAAGAGATATCCACACGGATCATGCAGGCCAAAACTTCCGGCAATGCCAGCCGTGTGTTGACCAGTGCCCGATCCAGGGTAGCAATGCTGAAAAGAAAGCTGTATAGCGGTGAGTATGATGATCAGGATCTGCGCCATGCAATCATTCACGCAGAGGCCATAGCCAGGGTTGCCAAGAAGAAAATGAAGCATTTGCGGGAGGAAGAAAACGTCAAAAGGCAGGGAGGACCTTGTGAGGCGGAATTGGAGGATAAGCAGGAGAACGAGGAGATCGATCAGCTTATTGCGGACGGAAATACGGAGGGTACCGAGGAAGATGTCCGAAAGGAACTGCAGGAGTTGAAGCGGGAATACCAGAAGCTGATGCGCGAGGCGCAGCAGATGCTGGAGGAATCCGTGCAGGAGTCCGGCGGCCTGGAGGAACTTTCCGAAGAGATCTCAGAGGTGGTTGCAGACGATATGGATCCGGCCGACCTGGAGCTGATGAAAAAGAAGCACAGGGCAAAGGAAATGCGCGAGATCATGGAAGCCGATATGAAATATCTGAAAGCGGTATTTGACAAGCTGGCTAGGGAAAAGCAGGAAAATGCCTCCGGCGGTGCCGGAAGCATAGGCGATGGTTCTGACGCGTACATGAGTAACAGCAATGTAGCCCTGGAACTGGGAGGCGCCGATATACCGGTGCAGATGCCGGCGGTGGACGCGGCGGCGCTTGTGGAGGGCGGAACCATAGATACATCTGTCTGATGTACTAGTGCACTGACACGTTCATAATTTGACTAATGACTTGCCTAAATTTCCATCTGCTGCGTTGTTGTCGGTCAACGATGCCACCGCATCGCCTCCCTCCGCCGCCTTGCAGAGTGGAAATTTATCCTTCGTCATTAGTTCAAAAATGAACATGTCAGCACACTAGTCTGGCTGTCCGAACAAGGTCATCTGTGCCAGGACATCTCTGCTTACATAGAGGGTATTGTCCCGTCTGGTGTCGCATGCCCACTTGACTAAGACAGCGGTATTCCCCAGAATTTCGATACAGGTGATACACCGGGGATGGACGCAGCTCCCCGTGTTCAGATAGGAGGGAGCCAGGGGATCCAGCCTGGGCCGGTGAGTGTGCCCCGTAACCAGGGAGATATCATTTTTGGATGCATACTCCGAAAGACGTTGTTCCACCCGGTCTTTTCGGGTATAATTCTTAGCGGCGCTGGTGGGATCCAGGACGCCGAAATGCTCCAGAGGCCTCCACAGGTAACGCACCAGGAAGCGTGTGACGCGCCAGCCGGTGGAGTTCCAGAAGTCTGCCTGATGCCCGTGGGTCAGATAAAGGCGGTAATCATGGCGGCAGTTTTCCAGGATGAGACCTTCGTGAAATACCAGGTCAGGGAACAGCTCCTGACTGCACTGTGTGTCTGTACAGAAATAAGCTTGAAAGACCCGGCCGGAATAGCCGGGCTTTTTCTTTTCCATATCATGATTCCCATAGAGCAGGTAGAGTCTGTTCTGTCTGTGAAAAAGGGAGAAGAGCCAGAATACGTTATTGTGTATTTCAATGATCTGGTTCATCCGCCTGTTTTCCCAGAGTTCGTCCCCGTCTCCCAGTTCTATATATGTGAAGCCATTTGCATAATAGTGTTTCAGTGCCGTAAAATACAGGTTCTGGTTTTTCAGGAAATTATCGTTGGAACTGCCATCCCCCCGATGGCAGTCGCTGATCAGGCAATAGCGGCAGCAGTTGTTCAGGGGGAGGACAGGGGCATTTTGAAAGGCGCGGTCCAGCCGGGTATCATAACTCATGAATAGACTCCTTTCAGGTGCCGCAGCATTCTGCGCAGGGCAAAAGGCAGCAGGAAGTAAAGATAGAGTATCTTGTTCAGGGTGCAGTCAAAGCGTCTGGTCAGAAAGCAGTACAGGCGGCAGCAGAGCCGGTTACAGAATTGCGCCCAGCGGATCCGCAGTTTGCGGAACCAGGATATCTGATCCGGGCAGATGGGGGAAAGGGGGCAGCCTTCCTCGTAATACAGATGCACCTTGCAGCCGTGACAGTGGAACCGGACGTTGGATGCCGTCTGCCGCAGCGCGGAGAGGAAGCACTCCTGCATTTCCCCGTCAGGAAAGCAGAGGACGCAGTCCATGGCGAGCTGGGAGGGTCTGCTGAACATCCCCACGAAAAAGACCGTGAGCCACCAGGTCAGCCCTGACACAGTGGCCAGGGGATGTGATCCGTGGAGGAGGGTATAGGTGACATGCAGCCTGTCACAATCCTCCACCGCCTGAAAGTGGGCAGTGTCATATTCCTCTTTCTTCAAGATCCTGTCCGCATAGTAGATGCCTACTTCGGCGCCGGTATTGATGCCATACTGGCCTTTCCAGAATTCAATGAGCCAGGTGCGTCCCTGGTAGTTGAAATAAATGGGCAGGGCGTCGAAGACCATGTGGAAATGGAGCGCCGCCCGGTCAAACAGGGCGGTATAGCCCGCTTTGCGCTGCCAGGCGTCATTGAGGGTGGAGATAATATCCTGTTTTGGCTCATAAACGTACCCGAAAGGAGCCAAAATGGAATCCAGGAGGCTGCATTTTTCCTCACAGGAGAGGGAGCAGACTTTTTTTATGGCAGTGTGTCTGCGCCAGAAACCAAAGAGGAAACATATGAGCAGCAGAAAAAGTAGAATAATGATGGAAAAGTACATATTAGATACCTTTCTGTCAGATTTGTTATTATATTGTATGAAAAGAAATCTTTATTGTAACCTTTTGGCTGCATATTTTCACTAACCTATGTAGAGTGAAAGCGCTGGAATGATACATGGAACGCCGCAGACCAATTCACTGACACTGTGAAGGCGGAGACGGACAGGGATGTGAACAGAAATGTGAGCGGGGTTGTGGACAGAAACGGAGGGATGATGGTGGAATCCAAGGAGATAAAGCTGGTCAGGCAGGCTCAGAAGGGAAAGAAGGAAGCTCTGGAAACGCTTTTTCTGATGGAGAAAGAGTATTTGTACAAAATAGCATTTCTCTATATGAAGAACAAGGAAGATGCTCTGGATCTGGTGCAGGAGTGCATCCTACAGTGCATCCTGAACTTGAAAAGGCTGGAGAAACCGGAATTTTTCCGTACATGGATGACCCGTATACTGATCAACTGTGCGAAACAGGAGTGGCGGAAACGGGACAGGTATGACCTGGCGGAAAAACCGGAGCTTCCAGAGGAGGAAGTGATGTGGGAAACAGTTTCCAGGGAGGAGAAGCTGGATTTGTATGATGCCATAGAAAGCCTTTCTTTTCCCTATAAGGCGATCATTATCCAGCATTACTTCGCGGGTAATAAACTGAAAGAAATCGCAGAACTGTTAAATATGCCGCCCGGGACAGTCAAGGCATACCATGCACGGGCAAAGAGCAGGTTAAAAGAGATTTTGGAGGAAGAATAGATGACGAATCAGGAGAGAATGGAGCGGATAGAACTGCCGGAAGAACTGGAGCGGGTGATCCTGGAAGCGGTGAAGACGGGAATGAGGAAGAAAAAGCAGGCGATCTGGAAGAGAGTGGGGCTTGGGTGCATGGGAGTGGCAGCAGCCTTTGCGGTGCTGGTTTCCGCAGGCTTTGTCAGCCCTGTGGCAGCAAGGGCCTTTGAAGGGATACCGGCCCTGGGAAAGGTATTTACGTATCTCTATGACCTGGCAGGATACGATGGCAGATATGCGCAGATCGCAGGGGATGCAAGGCCTGCCATAACCGCAGGGCAGAAAGAAGCCGGCGGCCAGGATTTCCGCCAGGAAGAAGGTATGGGAGGTGAGGCTGGACAGCAGGAAGCGACAGAACGACAGGGAGCAGCAGGACAGCAAGAATCAGCTGGTTTCCAGGAGGCGGACGGGCAGCAGGGTGAGGAAACTGTGCAGAATGCCGTGACAGCCTCCGATGCCGGGGTGACGATTACAATCAAGGAATATTTCTGTGACAAGAGGAGTCTCTATCTTTCCATGATGATAGAGAGCGAAGAGCCTTTCGTGGAGGGAGAACTGGAAGCAAACACGGAGGGAACCATATTCCTTTTTACCAGGGAGGAGGTTCTGTCCTATGAGGGAGCGGATTCCATCCCCGTGGGTAATAGCGCATTGGGGGTGGATGGGGTTTATCTGGATTCCCATACCTTTGTGGGAATCGCCAGATGTGAATGGCTGGATGTGAAAAGGGAAAGCCTCGCTGTTCCGGACGAATTGACCTATACAGCGATCATACAGCATCTGAAGGTATACCCCCATGACGCATATGTCCAGAACGCAGTTCTGGATCTCAGGGCAGAGTGGAAGTTCTCCATGGAAATCTGCTGTGATGAAGATGCCGCGGAGGTTCTGCCTGTAAATGTGACGGGAGAGGACGGCAGCATGATTCGGGAGGTAAGGCTTCTGCCCTATGAGCTCCAGGTGGTAACGGAAAGCGGAACGACCGGAAGCACGCTGACAATGGAAGAAAAGATGCTGATCGCTTTTGATGGGCAAGGGAATATTCTGGATTGGGCAGGAAGTCTCTGTAGTTTTTCGGAAGATGATAAGGAGGTATTTGGATATGTCAGGCCGGAGGACCTTGATGGATTGGAACTTTTTGTCGTGGATGAGTACAGTTGGATGGATCATTGGAAGGGGAATCTGTATAACGGCAATATGACAGGTCCTGAGATGGTAGAATTCCTGAAAAAAAATGCTATTATGCATGCGGCGGTCAATTGTGTCAGGTAAAGGAAAGCTCCGTGATGCAATGAGCCAAATAACCCGCAACAGGCTGCGGGAACATCCCCATCATGGGCGATATGGTTTGCTGTCGATCCATAACATTTTCCATTTGCGAGTCGGGTGGAGTGGCAGACCTTAGTGATCCCCAGTATAAATAACAGCTGGAATACAATAGGTGTTCCGGCTGTGTCCTTTTTGTCAATACTGTTGTGCACATACTCTTCAGCTTTTATACATATTTAATAAAAAATTCTTGAATTACAGCCGAAAAGTGGTAAAATGGTACTAGTATTACAATTCGACGATGGAGAAAAGAGTATGACAGTAAAGGTAAAAGATAAAATAGCAGTAGGAATATTGCAATTCCTTGTCATTTTTTTCTGCTTCGGTATCTCTGCAAATGCATCGCAAACCACTAGTGAGGGGGGACGTGTACTTTTCATCAGCTCTTATTCCTATGCCTGGCATACTGTGCAGATACAGATCGACGGGATTCTGAATGGTCTGGGAGAGAATACTGTCCTTGATTTTGAATTTATGAATACAAAGCGGCTGGATACAGAGGAATCAAGGCAGCTGCTCTACGACAGGCTTGAGTATATGTTTTCCATGCTGGAGCCTTACGATGTCATTATTCTGGGGGATGATGCGGCGCTGCAGTTTGCCCTGGAATACAGGGACACGTTGTTTAAGGATATTCCTTTGGTGTTTGAGGGCATTAACGATGAGGAACTGGCCGCCAGGGCGATGGAGGATCCACTAATAACCGGTGTTATAGAAAAACTGTCACCGGAGAAAAACATAGATCTGGGACTGATGCTGATCCCGGATGCTAAAAAGGTGGTAGCCGTTCTGGATAACAGTATCACAGGAGAGGCGGAGAGAAAGAGATTTTACAGCTATGAGGATATGTACCCAAACCTTGAATTTACGGAGATCAATGCTTCCATCCTCACGACGGCGCAGGTGCGTCAGGCCGTGTATGCAGTCTCGACCGACAGTATATTGATATATGTCACCATGGCGGAGGATCTCAGCGGGAAGAGATATTCAGACCAGGAGGCTATCGAACTGCTTTCCGGCGTTGCCAGGGTGCCGGTTCTCCGGATGGTGGAGGGCGGAGTCGGGGAAGGACTGCTGGGAGGCAATATTGTTTCCATGTACAAATCCGGGGAGATTGCCGCACAGACCGCCATGGAGATCATGGGCGGAAGGGCTGTCAGTGAGATCGAAATGATGGAAAGTCCTAACATATACCATGTGGACGCGGCCGTGATGGAGAAGTATGACATCGACCTGGACGTGCTTCCGCCGGAGACGGAGATCCTGAACAAGCCGACCACATTCATAGAGAGGAACAGGGAAGCGCTGATTCCCGGCCTGATCCTGATCGGAGGTCTGATCCTGATCATACTGTGGTTTGTTTTTGACAGCCAGAGACGCCGGAAACTGATGAGGGAACTGGAAGAGGCCCGTAAGATCATGGAGTCTGCGTCCCAGCATGATTTCCTGACAGGGCTGCCCAACAGAAACAAGTTCATGAGTGACCTGAATGACGTGATCGTGGCAAAACGTCCCTGTACCGTTATGATGATGGATATTGACGATTTTAAGAAGATCAACGATACCAGGGGGCATACGGCCGGGGATGAGGCGCTGCAGCAGGTGGCCGGACGGCTGAAGGAAATGGCTTCCCAGATCCTGACACCCTATCGCTTTGCCGGGGATGAGTTTATAGTGATCCTGCAGAGCAATCAGGGAAAGATCGTAGAGAAGGCGGCATATCAGATGCGCCAGATCTTTTCAAAGCCCTTTATCCTGACAGGGGAGAAATCAAAGATATGCGGAAGTATCGGTATCGCTTCCTATCCGAAGGATACGGATGACTTAGAGCAGCTGATTGTCTGCGCGGACGACGCCATGTATCAGGTTAAGAAGAGCGGCAAAAACGATTTTGCTTTTTATAAGAAAGAGGAGGATCACGAATAATATGGATGTGTGAGGAGGCCGGCGGCAGCGGACCTCCTTTATGCTTTCCATGTTTGCTTTGTGCCGTCCGTGGCATTTGTTCTTACCTTATAGGAAACTGTGCCATCAGGCGCATGCATTCACAAGTTCGCCGGGCGAACTTGCAAGCGTCACGCAGGGACGCTTTTTTATCTTGTAGGATTAGGGTGTCAAAAGGATATCTGGTCAAAATGGCTTGTGCAATTATTACGAAAAATCAAATGTTAAAGCACTCTATAAGTGGCTATTGGCTATGGATTTTTGTGCAATATGACAGCGGATTTTCAAAATTTGACCTATTGACACCCTAATCCTTATAGGAAATTTCGTCCTGGCCGGGGAAGAATGCGAAGCATTCTTCGAATTGCCTCGCAGAGGCAATTTTTTATAGGAAATTCCGTCGCAGTAAGGAGGCGAGCCTGCCCTCTTTTTGATACAGCAGGATCTTTGTGCTGTGGGTATGGCATTATGCCGTGAAATGTGGTATAAATAATAGGACTTGATAAAGCAGGTCGGTTATGATATAAATATAGAACAGAGGTTCTTATGGCGGCGAAAAAGTATTATGCAGTAAAAAGAGGAAAAACAACAGGCGTTTTTAAAACGTGGGATGAGTGCAGGAATGCGGTGGAAGGGTATCCGGGAGCCCAGTATAAAGGCTTTTCTACCCTGGAGGAGGCAATCGGGTATCTGGGAGAAAGCGGGTCGCCCCGTGAACAGAATCTCCGGGAAAGCGGCCAGAAGCTCGGAAAGAGTGAACAGGAGCCCCGGGAAAGCGGCCAGGAGCCCGGAACGATTGGACAGAATCCCCGGGGAAGCGGCCAGAAGCCCGGAAAGAGTGAACAGAATCCCCGGGAAAGCGGCCAGGAGCCCGGAAAAAGCCGGCAGACGCGGATGGAGCTGCGGCAGGCGGAGGAGATTCCCGCTCCGGGGGAACTGCTTGCCTATGTGGATGGCAGTTATAATGACAGCATGAAAAAATATGCCTTTGGCTGTGTGTTTCTCCTGCCGGACGGCAGGATCTATACGGAGTACGGCAATGGAGACAACGAGCAGTCCCTGCAGCATCGTAACGTAACAGGTGAAATGCTGGGCGCTATGTACGCAGTCAGATTTGCCATGCTGAACGGATTTCAGAGTGTGGAGATCCGGTATGATTATCAGGGGATTGAAAAGTGGGTCACCGGGGAATGGCGGTCTAAGACGGAGCTGACCGGAAAATACGCCGCATCCATGCGTGAGTGGGGAAAAAGCATTTCCATACGCTTTACGAAGGTTGCCGCCCACACCAATGTGACATATAATGAGCTTGCGGACAAAATGGCGAAGACTGGACTGACCATGGGAAACGGTGTACCGAAAATCCGCAGATTAGAGGATATGGAAGAATATGATGGAACGGATGAGATTGAATAAGTATCTGGCCCATTGCGGGATCTGCTCCAGAAGGGAGGCTGACCGCCTGATCGAACAGGGCAGAGTGCTGGTCAACGGCCGGCCGGCGGCCACAGGACAGTCCGTGGGGGACGCAGACGAAGTCACTGTGTCAGGAAAAGTGGTACAGACCAGTAAAAAAACAGTTGTTCTGGCATATAATAAGCCTGTGGGAGTGACCTGTACCGAGAAGGATCCTCACGCGGATAAAAAGATAACAGATATGATTAAATATCCTGTGAGAGTGACCTATGCAGGCAGGCTGGACAAAGATTCGGAGGGTCTGCTGCTGTTGACTAACGACGGCGATCTGATCCAGGCCATGATGCGGGGCTCCGGTCATCATGAAAAAGAGTATGTGGTAAAAGTGGACCGGGAACTCTCAGAGGAAGCCCTGAATAAAATGACGAATGGAATTTATTTGAAGGATCTGGATATAACGACAAAACCCTGCAAAATAGAGCAGACAGGAAAATATACCTTTAGAATCATCCTGACCCAGGGGCTGAACCGTCAGGTCAGGAGAATGTGCGCCGCCTGCGGTTATCAGGTGAAAAGCCTGAAACGGATCAGGGTCATGCATATTGTGCTCGGGGACCTGAAGCCGGGCGAGTATGTGGAACTCTCTGCCGGGGATGTGGAGCGGCTCTACCGGGATTCTGGCGTCAGAACCGGCGGGAACCATGATAAGAGATAGCAGACACAGATATTTGCCTGTATCAGTCTGCAGGCTGTAGAAAGGTATGGAGATCAGAATGGAGATCAATAAGTCGGAGCGAATCAAATATCTGACGGATATTTTGAACCGGGCAGCGAAAGCGTATTATGCGGAGGACAGGGAGATCATGAGTAATCTGGAGTATGATGCTCTCTATGACGAGCTGGCAGCGCTGGAGCGGGAAACAGGTATTGTGCTGGCGGACAGCCCCACCGTCTCGGTGGGATATGAGTCCGTTGACGAACTGCCCAAGGACAGACATGAAACTCCCATGCTTTCACTGGATAAAACAAAGAGCAGGGAGGAACTGAGGGACTGGCTGCAAGGCAATCCTGCAATTTTGAGCTGGAAACTGGACGGACTCACGATTGTTCTCACATACAATGAAGGAAAACTTGCAAAAGCAGTTACCCGTGGGAACGGTGAGATCGGCGAGGTGGTTACCAATAATGCCAGGACATTTAAAAATATCCCGCTGACGATCCCTTATACGGGCGAGCTGGTAGTGCGCGGCGAGGCTGTTATCACATACTCTGATTTCCGCCGGATGAATGCGGAGATCACGGATGCGGATGCGAAATACAAAAACCCCCGTAATCTTTGCAGCGGTTCTGTCCGCCAGCTGAACAATGAGATCACCGCAAAACGTAACGTGCGTTTTTATGTCTATTCCCTGATCAGCGCCGGAGACGGAGACCTTCCGGATTCCCAGGAGAAACAGTTTGCTTTTTTACAGGAGCAGGGCTTTGAGGTGGTGGAGCACTATCTGGTGACAGAAGAAAATATCCTGGATACTGTGGAGCTTTTTGAAAAGAAGATTGAAGATTATGATGTGCCTTCCGACGGGCTGGTGCTTTCTTATGATAGCACCGCATACGGGCGGTCACTGGGCAGGACGGCAAAGTTCCCCAGACATTCCATCGCCTTTAAGTGGGCGGACGAATTACAGGAGACCACATTAAAAGAGATTGAGTGGAGCGCCAGCAGGACAGGGCTGATCAATCCGGTTGCCATTTTTGAACCGGTGGAGCTGGAGGGAACCACTGTCAGCCGTGCTTCCGTGCACAATGTCAGTATCGTCAGGGGTCTACAGCTCGGGATCGGCGACAGGATCACTGTATATAAGGCCAATATGATCATTCCGCAGATCGCGGAGAATCTGACCCGCAGCGATACGCTGGAGATTCCGGACGTTTGTCCCGTATGCGGCGGAAAGACGGAGATTCGGGCGGTGAACGAGGTACAATCCCTTTATTGTACCAATGAAAGCTGTGCGGCGAAGCGGATCAAGTCTTTTACCCTTTTTGTCAGCAGGGACGCCATGAATATAGACGGTCTTTCCGAGGCGACGCTTGAAAAGCTGATCGACAGGGGATTTGTGACAGAATTTGCGGATCTGTTCCAGCTGGAGCAGTACCGGGAGGAGATTGCCGGAATGGAAGGCTTTGGGGAGAGGTCCTGCCAGAACCTTCTGGACAGCATTGAACAGGCTAGAAATACCACCCTGCCCCGTGTGATATATGGTCTGGGCATAGCCAACATCGGTTTGGCAAACGCCAAGATGCTGTGCCGCTATTTTGATCATGACCTGGAGCGAATGCGAAACGCTGATGTGGAGACCTTAAGCGCCATTGACGGTGTGGGTGAGGTCATTGCGTCGGCCTTTGTGGAATATATGCGGGAGGAAGAGAATCAGGTGCGGATGGATCGGCTGATGGCAGAACTCCGGGTGGAAGTGCCTGAGGTGGAGGAGGGCAGCCAGACCCTGGCGGGAATGAATTTTGTAATCACAGGGAGCCTGACACATTTTGCAGGCCGGAGTGACCTGAAAGAGATTATCGAGCAGAGGGGCGGCAAGGTGACGGGCAGCGTCACCGGAAAGACCACCTGCCTGATCAACAATGACATCGCCTCTTCTTCCTCTAAAAATAAGAAGGCGAAGGAACTGGGAGTGCCGATCCTTTCGGAGGAGGAATTTCTGACAAAGTATGAGATCCCATCGGATCAGGCAGGAACATTCAAGAAGGAGCATACATGAAGGATGTTTATGAAGGACGTTTATGAAAGACGTTTATGAAGGACGTTTCTGAAAGATGTTTATGAAACACATTTATAAAGAACATACATGAAAAAGTATTCAAGAAAGAGCATTCAAGAAAGAATATTCATACATTTATAGGTAGAAGCGGGAAGGCTTCGGAATGGAGAAAAGATATGCCTATCAAGACACAGAGCGATCTGCCCGCAAAGGAGATCCTGGAGAATGAAAATATATTTGTGATGGATGAATTTCGTGCCATGCACCAGGATATCCGTCCCTTGCAGGTACTGATCCTGAACAATATGCCGGTGAAACAGGACACGGAGTTACAGCTGCTGCGTGCCCTGTCCAATACGCCGTTACAGGTGGATGTGACCTTTATGAACACAAAGACGCACATATCCCTGAACACTTCGGCCAGTCATTTAAACAAATTTTATACGACCCTCGACGAAGTCAAAGACAGAAAGTTTGACGGCATGATCGTAACAGGTGCGCCGGTGGAGGATATATCCTTTGAGGAGGTGGACTACTGGCAGGAGACCTGTGAGATCCTGGACTGGGCGGAAACCCATGTGACGTCCACCTTACATATCTGCTGGGCGGCGCAGGCGGGCTTCTATCATTATTATGGCATTAACAAGAGACTGCTGCCCGAGAAGCTGTTCGGCGTCTACGAGCATAAGGTATCCAACCGTAAGATTCCCCTGGTGCGGGGATTTGACGATATTTTCCTGGCGCCTCACAGCCGCCACACGGAAACCCCTGCGGAAGCCATCCACGGGTGCAGGGATCTGACCGTGCTGGCGGAATCGCCGGTGGCAGGAGTGTTCCTGGCCATTGCTGAGGGCGGAAAGAAGATTTTCGTGACAGGGCATCCGGAATATGACAGGTACACCCTGAATAACGAATATCACCGTGACCTGAATAAGGGTCTGCCCATACAGATCCCTTATAACTATTATCCCGGCAATGATCCGGAACAGAGGCCTTTGCTGCAATGGCGGGGACACAGCAACAATCTTTACAGCAACTGGCTCAATTACTACGTCTACCAGGTGACGCCCTACGATCTGTAGGATGCGTTTGGATTTGTACATGATGAGGTGACAGCCTGGAAGAGAAAGACGCCCGCTGAAGCGGGGCAGGGAGGTATGGTTATGAAAAGAACACTTGCGTTTTTCATGGCGGCTATGCTGGCCTTGAACACAGGTATTTTGGCTTATGCCACAGAGAGCGGCGGAGCGGTAACGGTGTCGGGATCCGATATCACGAGATCGGATGCTTTGGCGGCGGCAGGAAAAGCGCTGGAGCAAAGGCTCACTGCCGGTAAGACAGGCCAGGTGGATGTGTCCATAGGCGCGGCAATGATTTTAAAAAGCCCTGTTACATTCTCGGTAGAGCTGAGAGGACCGCAGAACGAGATTATGGCGGGCGAGATCGTCATCGGGGGCGACGGCGCTGAAGAGAGCCGGGCGAGCTTTAGAGGTCTTGCGGAAGGCCAGTATACTTTGACAGTGACGGCAAAAGGGTTCGCTACATATTCACAGACGATATCCGTGGAGAAAAGGGCATACTCCGTCAATCTGATGACGGGATTCCTGAAAGGCATCAATTATGTGTCCGGAACGATGCATCCGGGTGTATTGCTGGTCGGAGACGTCAACGGCGACGGCAGAACGGACGAGGCTGACAGGGCGGCGCTGGTAGACGCCATTGACAGCGGCGCGGCCAATGGTGACAACGGTCTGTTCACAGATTTAAACGGTGACGGCGTCGTGGATCTTGTGGATCTGGAATATTTTGCAAAGGGATGCTATTTGACAGGCGACACTCTGGCGGGAATCGAGAGATTTGTTCCGGCGGATGCCATTATATCTTTGCCGGGTGTAAATACGAAAGTGGAGGGTGATCTGACCGGACTGGTGGAGAACCGGGAGAGCGTCACTCTGACAGCACAAAGGGCTGACGGGAGCACTGTGCCCATTTCACCGGACACTCCTGTCTCATTGGACTTCCTGTTTGCGGACGCAGGGGATGTGGTGATGGCAGACGGTATCATTATCGAGACGGGGGCGGATAATCCTGTCAGCAATGGGGTGATAACCGTAACTTACACGGACGAGGCAGGTCTGGAGCGGGAAAAGGTCATTCCCGTAGATGACGGCATCCAGTATCTGCTGATGGATTCCGAGATCAGGGCGGAGAGGGACCGGCACGGTAATATCTGGCTCCATCTGGGCTCCCAGGTTGCTGTGAAGAAGGTAACGCTGACCATAACAGGGATGAGAAACAGCAACGATCTCGCGGTGATCTCCAAAGTGGAATTTGTCAGCGGTATGGAGGAGAGGATTCCCGAGCCGGCGCTGGATATCCCGCTGAATCTGAAAGCGGAGGCAGGAAGCAGGATCATCAGTCTCACATGGGATCCCTGTGTCAATATCACAGGATATGAGGTTATGATCAGACAGGGAGAACGTCAGGAGACGGTAATGGTTACCGGCAATGCCCTCGACGTTACCTCTTTCGGAGGAAAAGAGCTGACCAACTATCTGGAATACAGGATTTGTGTGCAGTCGGTCAACGGCACATGGCGAAGCGGATACGGCGATGAGGTAACGGCAGTTCCCACGCCCAGCGGGAAGCCGGATAAGCCGGATAATGTGTCGGCTGCGGGCAGATACAAGAGTATCCTGGTATCCTGGAAGCAGATGAAGGACACCGTGACCTATAACCTGTATTATAAGGAAAGCGGCGCCGAAGAGTACCAGAAGATCGAAGGAATTACGGGAAACAGTTATGTGATTACGGGTCTGGAGGATCTGACGGAGTACACGGTATATGTGACGGGGGTAAACGAGTTTGGCGAGAGCGGGCCTTCCCTGTCCGCGGCGGCGAAGACGACGGATATGAATCCCGCAGTCATGCCAAAATACAACCTGATCAATACGGGGGAAAAGGGGCAGATCGGCGCTCATATCATCAGCGCTTCCATGGGGGCGGTTATGCAGGACAGCCCGCTGGATACGCAGAAGGGAACCGCATGGGGAACCGTTGACAAGGATCCGAAATCCTACTATTTTGCCAACACATGGGATGTGGGAGGATTCAACCCCATGGGTGCAAATCATGGCTTGACATATGAATTTGATCAGACCTATAAGCTGGACACCATTGCCTTTCATGATGCCACCTCCCAGGATACAGGATATTTCTATGTCAAAGTGCGGTACTGGGACGCAAACGGAGCTCAGACGGATGTTTCGGGAGCTTCCCTGCAGAGAAAGACGGATGCGGACGGCAGGACCTATTATGTGATAAAGCTGCCCCAGGCTGTGGATGCAAAGAAGATTCAGTTCGGCCTTGCGCGGTATTCTGCGTCGGGAACCATCTCGGTTTCGGAGGTGTACTTCTACTACTATGATACTTTGATGGATGAAATTATGTCCTTATATGCGGATGACCTTCACACGGTGCTGAAGCCGGAGGTGACGCAGGCGGCCATCGATGCGCTGCGTGTCAGGATCAATACCGTTGACCCGGTGAGCGGCGAATACCATCCTGACCGTGAACTTCTGGAACGTGAGCTGCAGACGGCGGAAGCGATTTTGAATGATGTGAACCTTGGCGCTTCCGTGAGAATCCATAACGGAATCACCACCAAAGATGTGGGAAGGGGCTTCGGCGGATTGAACGCATGGCAGCCTCTGGGAGTCACGGCTGCGGCGCAGGAGGAAATCATGGTTTACGTGGGCCATAACAGCAGGAAGACGGGAGAGAGCACGAATCTCCAGCTGGTGGCCACACAATACCATTCGGAGGCAGCGGGAGTGGCTGCCACAGTGGCAACCTTAAAGGTGGGCGCCAATAAGATTACCGTTCCGAAGATCGGAAGCACCACCGGTGTGGAATCCGGCGGAGCGCTGTACGTGCAATATACGGGGAACAGCCCTGATGACCAATATGCGGTTCGTGTCAGCGGCGGTGTGCAGGTTCCCGTTTTGGATCTGTATCAGGTAACCGATGATGGCGAGCGCCTGGCGAGAGCGAAAACGTATGTGGAGCAGCTGGAAGCCTATGTGGGCCAGATGGAAGCAGTACACGGAGAGGTACACGAAAATTCACAGAACAGTCAGGTGAAATATGCCTACAGCCAGACGGATTGTGTCCTGGGGGCATCCGATATTCTGCTGGATACCATGATGGTATCACTGCCGGCAAAACAGATATTGGCCGGCGCGGGAAGCGGCAGCGCGGAGCAGAAGGCGCAGACGATCCTGAATTCCATGAAAGCCATGGAGGATATGATGAACCTGTTCTATCAGCATAAGGGATTGAACAGCAGCGCGCCGGACGCTTTAAACCAGATTCCCAGGGGACATCTGAATATCAGATACCAGAGAATGTTCTCGGGGGCATTTATGTATGCATCGGGCAACCATATCGGTATTGAGTGGGGTTCCGCTCCCGGAATGATGAGTGCGGTCCCTGTGACTGCGGACAGTGAGGGCAGGTATGTAAGCGGTAATTACTTCGGATGGGGCATTGCCCATGAAATCGGCCATTGTATCAATCAGGGCACATATGCCATCGCCGAGATTACGAACAATTATTTTGCCGTGCTGGCTCAGGCGAAGGATACCAACGGAAGCGTGAGATTCCAGTATGAAAACGTATACAGGAAGGTAACTTCAAATACGAAAGGAAGGACCTCCAATGTGTTTACCCAGCTGGGCATGTACTGGCAGCTCCATCTGGCTTATGACAGGGGATATAATTATAGGACCTATGCGGATTACACGGAGCAGCTGGCTCATCTGTTCTTTGCAAGAGTGGACACCTATGCGAGAAATGCGGCTGCGGCCCCTGCTCCGGGCGGTATAGCGCTTACGCTCGGGGGAGACAAGGATCAGGATTTCATGCGCCTGTCCTGTGCGGCAGCGGAGAAAAACATTTTGGAATTCTTTGAACGATGGGGAATGACACCCGATGAGGAGACGCGGAAGTATGCAAACCAGTTCCCCGGAGAGACCAGAGCTATCTATTATGTGAATGATGATGCGAGGGTTTACAGCCTTCAGGGCGGCGGAAGCTCCCTGAACGAAACGGTTCAGGCTGTGGGTGACGGCACCGTGGCGGCCGTTTCGGCGGGAAGACCCAACCAGGTGGATATTGCGCTCAGCTCCAAAGGGATACCGGCGGCGGATGTGCTCGGATATGAAATTGTGAGATGTACCACTTCCGGCGGAAAGACGGAGAAGGAGACAGTGGGCTTCACTACCGGAAGCTCTTTCAGCGACACGGTTGCGATGAATAACAGAGTAGTCTGGTATGAAGTTACGGTCATTGACAAATATCTGAACCGCTCCGCGGTAAAGACCCTGGATCCCGTTAAGATCGGGGATGACGGAAGCCTGGATAAGTCCTTCTGGACGATCAGCACGCAGAATCTGACGGCATTGGATCAGGCTCAGGGAGAGGGAAATGATGATTCACCCTGTGAGCCTGAGACGGAGGATCCGGCGGTGAAGATGATCGACAATGACACGAACACCGTCTACACGGCATCCGCAGGCGGCAACGCGGAGATTGTCATGGAGTTTCACAAGACCCTCACGGTAACGGGACTGAAATATACCGGCATCACCGGAATATCCGGCAGCGGTTATGAAGTGCAGGTGCGGTCCGGCGGTACATGGATCAAGGCGGCGGAGGGCAGTCTGGCAGCTTCCGGAACCGTGCATTTCTCCAATGAGTCGCAGGAGTATGTGAGCACCTATGCGGCGGATGCCGTGAAGCTCATCCTGAAAGTCTCCGGCGGCAGCCAGGTATCCATAGCGGAGCTGGATGTGCTGGGTGTGACGGGAGACAATGTGGCATTCAGATATGCGGATGACGGTACGGTGGTGATCGGCCGGCTGAACGGAGATTACAGGTACGGGGATAAGACTGAGGACATGATTCCGGCGGGATCCATAGTCTTCAGCGGATCCTATAAAGGGAATCCGGCCTATAACGTTTTGATATTATACGACCAGAACGGCAATATCGTAGGCGGTACAAACGCAGCCGGAGAATTGAAGGCACAGCAGATTCTGCTGGCGGAGGTGCCGGAAGAAGGCGAAATCAAGAATGTCTGGAACGGTACATGGATCTATTGGATCGAGCCCGGACAGCAGGCAGATATGTCCGGAATTACAAAGGTGCGGGCGGAGCTTTACCGTGTCAACAATGCCCTGACAAATGAGGGACAGCGGCTTGTGAGCGACGCACTGTTTGAGGCAATGCCGGCTGTGCTGCCCAATATCGAGCTTGGTAAATGATGCCGTATCCTTTCACACGGCAGCTTGTGTCAGTGTGAGGCATGGCGCAGAAATGGTGAATGACATGCGAAGGCATATACGGAATAGCCTGCGTGATGCTTGTGTGGAAATGGTGAATGACATGCGAAGGCATATACAGAATAGCCTGCGTGATGCTTGTGTGGAAGTGGGCAATGACATGCGAAGGCATATACGGAATAGTCTGCGTGATGCTTATGTGGAAGTGGTGAATGACATGCGAAAGCATATACGGAATAGCCTGCGTGATGCTTATGTGAAAATGGGGAATAACATGAAAAAACACTTACGGAATATATTGATAGGTTTAACATTGCTTGCCGCCCTGCCGTCTATGCGTGTCCTGGCGGCAGGCAGGGACGGATTCCGGCTGGATGACAGCGGGACGGTTACTGTCCTCTCCCAGCATGCGGCCAAAGAGGAGGTTTCCTCCCTGGGTTTCAGTCTGTTGGTGGAAGCGGAAAATGCAGGCAGGGTCGAATTTCAGTTTACAGAGAGCAGCGCGGAAATACTGGAATATCGATATGACAAGGACACAAAGAAATTAAATATTTATGTGGCGGGCACGGAAAGACTGTTTGCGGCGGGAACGGATGCCCTGACCATTGGAAGAGTCATTGTGCAGGATGAAAACGGCGGAGAAGCGTCTGCCAGGGTCAGCGTGGTGGAGGATTCCTTACAATATGTTTACGGGTCGGAGCGGAAGACCATGCAGGAGCTTGATCTTCCGGAGGCTGTGCAGCTGGGCTCTGTGAGGGACGATTCTCCGGACGACGATGACGGCGATGACGACTATGTTCCGGCTGTGACTCCAGCGGCCACTCCCGCTCCCTCCCCGGTGCGGACGCCGAAGCCAACGGCAGGGCCTGTTGTCACTCCTGCGCCCACCCGCTCGCCGGGTGCAGGAAATTCTTATCAGGCATCCGCAGGCACACCCAGACCCTCTCCGGACGGCGGGCCGGAAAGCACCACTGCGCCTCCGACGGAGGAGAGCGTACCCGGCATCACACCGTTGCCCGGCGGCGGAAATGCAGGGCAGCCGGCGGATCAAGACATGGAATCGCAGGGGATTGACATTGTCCTTGTGATTGCCATCATTGCCATTGTACTGGTGGCCATTGTGGTGGCGGTGGCTTTTGTGGTGCTTGGGAAGCTGCCGAAAAGGCCGAAAGAGTGAAGGAGAGAACACAGCCGCGAAACGGAATGATGGGGACACAGCCGCGAAACGGAATGATGGGGACACAGCCGCGAAACGGAATGACGACACAGCCGCGAAACGGAATGATGGGGACACAGCCGCGAAACGGAATGACGACACAGCCGCGAAACGGAATGACGGGGACACAGCCGCGAAACGGAATGACGGGGACAAAGCTGCGACATGGAGGCTGACATGAAATATGATTTTGACAGAGAGATTGACAGGAGGGGCAGAAACTGCCTGAAATATGATTTTGCGGCGGAGCGGGGAAAGCCTGAGGGACTGCTGCCCCTGTGGGTGGCGGATATGGATCTGCCCGCGGCGGAGGAGATCAGGCAGGCGCTTCACAGGGCGGTGGAGCACGGGATTTACGGCTACAGTGAAGTGAAGGAGCCCTATTTCAACGCGGTACATGACTGGATGCGGGATTGCCATGGCTGGGAGGTGGAGAGGGAGTGGATGGTAAAGACGCCTGGAATCGTCTATGCTATCGCCGCGGCGGTCAGGGCATTCACCAAGGAGGGCGACGGGGTAATGATACAGAATCCCGGCTACTATCCCTTTGGCCAGGTGGTGCGGGACAATGGAAGGGTGCTGGCGGACAATACTCTGCATGAGGAAAACGGCCGGTATACCATGGATTACGAGGATATGGAGCGGCAAATCGAGGCCTCCAATGTAAAACTGTTTCTCCTTTGCAGCCCCCACAATCCGGTGGGCAGGGTCTGGACAGAGGAGGAGCTGCGCAGGCTGGGAGAGGTCTGCCTGAAACACGGAGTGCTCATAGTCAGCGACGAGATCCATCACGACTTTGTGTTCCCCGGCCACCGGCATTTTGTGCTGGCTGACCTGGACGAGAGATTTCGGGAGATCACCGTGACCTGTACGGCGCCCAGTAAAACCTTCAATATAGCGGGACTGCAGGTTTCCAATATCTTTATCCCCGATGCGAGGCTGCGGAAAGCCTTTGTCAGAGAGATCGACAAGACAGGCTACAGCCAGCTGAACCAGATGGGGCTTGTGGCCTGTGAGGCGGCTTACAGATACGGCAGGGACTGGCTGGATCAGCTGCTCGTATACCTTAAGGGAAATCTGGATTTCGCGCGGGACTTTATCGACAGGGAGATGCCCGGCGTGAAGCTGGTGGAGCCTGAGGGGACTTTCCTGCTGTGGCTGGACTGCCGGGGGTTAAGGATCAGTGACGACGAGCTGGACCGGCTTGTGGTGGAGAGGGCCAAGCTGTGGCTGGACGGGGGCAGGATGTTCGGCCCCTGCGGCTCCGGCTATCAGCGTATCAACATGGCCTGCCCCAGGAAGACGCTGGAAAGGGCGTTGAGGCAGTTTGCGGAAGCGCTGAAAAATGAGGGAATCTGAAAGAAATAGCCTGTAGCGTGTTTGAAGGTTTGGACGGAACTGCTTTTTCATATGCATATTTTTCCAGTCTTGTCCATATACTGTTAAAAAGACTATAAAGGAGGCAGTCTATGGCAAGAGGACAGCGTAAGACAATAGAGGAAAAGATTCAGGCGAAACAGGAGCTTATAGGGGCCTTGATGACCAGGGTGGAATCTGAGAAGCGTGAGCTGGAGGAGCTGTATCAGGCGAAGAGACAGAAGGAGCTGGAGGCGGTGGGCGACCTGATCTCTGACGCGGGCCTGGAGCCTGACGAAGTGGCGGAGGCACTGCGACAGTACATGGAAAGCCGCGCGGAAGCAGCATCATAAATGCGGAAAGAAAACCGGAGGGCAATTGTCAGCCGGTTTTTGCTTTGATCAGGAAATTCGTAACAGGCGAGGGAAGAACTTTACATATGATGTGGTGATTGTTATAATAAAATTTAGATAATAGAATCCTGTTTTTGGATTCTATTATGGAAGTACCAGAAAACACAGAGATGATGTACATGGAAAGAAGGTGGTTAAATGCCGACAGGTCTTGAAGTGACAAAAGCAGCGATTGATGATTTCAAAAAGATTCAAAGGTATATGCTATTGGCTAAAAAAGAAAATGCGACGGAAACATATGCGGAATTAAGGGATGAATATCATTCCCTGAAGGCAATTTTGCAGGTTTCGGGAGTAAATCTGACAGATATTGATAAGATCAAAGAGTGATCACTATGAAAAGAAATAACAAGATCAAAAGAGACCATACTCCGTGGACATTAGGTCTTTGGAGTGTGGTCTCTCTATCTGTTTCAGGAAAATCATTTCAGCGCGTTCTGCGCCGTGGAGAGCATCAGCTTGATCCGGTTCAGCTGATTTACTTCGCTGGCGCCCGGATCGTAGTCGATTGCCACGATATTGGACTCCGGGTACGCCTTTCTGAGGGCCTTGATCACGCCCTTGCCCACCACATGGTTGGGTAGGCAGCCGAAGGGCTGTGTGCAGACGATATTGGGCACGTCGTCGTGGATCAGCTCCACCATCTCGCCGGTCAGGAACCAGCCTTCGCCGGTCTGGTTTCCGATGGACACGATGGGCTTTGCGAACTCCACGATCTCCCGGATGGGAGTGGGGGGTGTAAAGTGTCTGCTGGCCTTAAATTCCTTCACGGCGGCGCCCCGCAGGAGGTGCTCTATCGCCCAGATGCCGAAGGAGGAAACTCTGGCCGCTTTTCTGCTGGTGCCCAGATGCTCCGCCTTATAGATCTGGTTATAGAAACAGTACAGCATAAAGTCTATCAGGTCGGGAACCACGGCTTCCGCGCCTTCCGCCTCCAGCAGCTCCACCAGATGATTATTCCCCGCGGGAGAGAACTTTACAAGGATTTCCCCCACCACGCCCACTCGGGGCTTTCTGGCGTCATTGAGCTCTATCCGGTCAAAATCCCGTATGATCTGTCGGCACAGTTTCCGGAATTTCAGGAAATGAATACGCTTTGAGGACACAAACTCCTGTGCCGTCCTCAGCCATTTCTGATGTACGGCGTCCACACTGCCGGGCACTTTCTCATAAGGCCGCATGCGGTAGACACAGCGCATGAAAATATCGCCGAACTCTGCGCCCATGGCTACCCGGGTCAGCAGATCCGCATTCAGGCGGAAGCCCGGATTGCTCTCGATGCCGCCCAGATTCAGGGAGATGACAGGGATCTGCGCCATATCCGCCTTTTGCAGCGCCCGTCGGATAAAGCCCACATAGTTGGTGGCACGGCAGCCGCCGCCGGTCTGGGTCATGATGATGGCTGTCTTGTTCAGGTCATATTTCCCGGACAAAAGAGCCTCCATGATCTGTCCCACCACCAGCAGGGAAGGGTAGCAGGCATCGTTGTTCACATACTTTAACCCCACGTCAACGGAATGCTTGTTGTCATTGTCCAGCACCACAAAATTGTAACCGCAGGCTCTGAAAGCAGGCTCCACAATCTCGAAATGGATGGGGGACATCTGGGGGCAGATGATGGTGTAGCTTTTGCGCATTTCCTCCGTGAACTGTACTTTCTCGATGGAAGAGGGGTGCAGGGTGCGCTGCTTGTGCATTTTTTCCCGGACCTTGATGGCGGACAGCAGGGAGCGGACGCGGATCCTGGCGGCACCCAGATTGTTCACCTCATCGATCTTCAGGCAGGTATAAATCTTATCGGAACCGGACAGAATATCATTGACCTGGTCCGTGGTCACGGCGTCCAGGCCGCAGCCGAAGGAATTCAGCTGGATCAGGTCCAGATTGTCCACCGTCTTTACATAGCTTGCGGCAGCGTAAAGGCGGGAATGGTACATCCACTGGTCGGACACGATCAGGGGTCTCTCGGGGTGGCCTAGATGGGAGATGGAATCCTCCGTCAGCACTGCCATGTCGAAGGAAGTGATCAGCTCCGGAATCCCGTGGTTGATCTCCGGGTCCACATGGTAGGGGCGGCCCGCCAGGACGATCCCCCTCTTGCCGGTCTTTTTCAGATAAGCAAGGACTTCCTCCCCCTGCTTCTGCATATCCCTGCGGGCACTGGCCAGCTCCTCCCAGCCTGCGGCGGCGGCTTCCTTCACCTCCTCCGAAGGCAGCTCCGTAAATTCCCGGAGCAGTGCGTCAGTGACGGTGCCCAGGTCCCGGAAGGACATAAAGGGATTGCGCAGCAGCATCTGTCCGTCCGTGATGGCCTCCACGTTATTTTTGATGTTCTCGGAATAGGAGGTGACAATGGGGCAGTTGTAATGGTTGTTTGCCCCCTCCACCTCATCCCGCTCGTAGAACAGCGCCGGATAGAAGATAAAGTCCACGCCCTGGCTGATCAGCCAGGATACATGTCCGTGCGCCAGCTTTGCGGGATAGCACTCGGACTCGCTGGGAATGGATTCGATGCCCAGTTCATAGATCTTGCGGTTGGAACTGGGGGAGAGAACCACCCGGTAGCCAAGCCTGGTAAAGAAAGTATGCCAGAAGGGATAATTCTCATACATATTCAGAACTCTGGGTATGCCAACGGTGCCCCTGCGGGCCTGGTCTGCCTCCAGGGAAGGGTAGGAGAAGAGCCTTTTTAGCTTATATTCGAATAAATTGGGTACATTGTTGGCATTCTTCTGTCCGCCGATGCCCCGCTCGCAGCGGTTGCCGGAGATAAAAGTGCGGCCTCCGGAGAACTTGTTTATGGTGAGGCGGCAGCTGTTGGTGCAGCCCCGGCATTTGGACATGCTGGTCTCATATTTCAGGCCGCAGAGCTTCTCATAGGAGAGCATGGTGGTATCGCTGCCGGCCTCATAGCGCTCCCTTGCGATCAGAGCGGCGCCGAAAGCGCCCATGATCCCCGCAATATCGGGGCGGATGGCCTCGCAGCCCGCAATTTTCTCAAAGCTTCTGAGAACGGCGTCATTATAAAAGGTGCCTCCCTGTACCACGATATTCCTGCCAAGCTCCGAGGCATCGGAGACCTTGATCACCTTGAACAGTGCGTTTTTGATCACAGAGTAGGCCAGCCCCGCGGAAATGTCCGCCACGCTTGCGCCCTCCTTCTGGGCCTGCTTCACCTTGGAATTCATGAACACGGTACAGCGGGTGCCCAGGTCGATGGGATGCTCCGCGAAGAGAGCCGTCTGCGCAAAATCCTGCACGCTGTAATTCAGGGATTTGGCAAAGGTCTCGATGAAGGAGCCGCAGCCGGAGGAGCATGCCTCGTTCAGCTGCACACTGTCCACGGTACCGTTTTTGATCTTGATGCATTTCATGTCCTGTCCGCCGATGTCCAGGATACAGTCCACATCGGGATTGAAAAAGGCAGCGGCGTAATAGTGGGCCACCGTCTCCACCTCACCGTCGTCCAGCAGGAAAGCGGCTTTCATCAGCGCTTCCCCGTAGCCTGTGGAGCAGGAGCGCACGATATGCACATCCCCGGGAAGCTGCTCATAGATTTCCTTTAAGGAGCGGATGGCAGTCTTCAAGGGACTGCCGTCATTGCCGCTGTAGAAGGAATAGAGCAGGGAGCCGTCCTCCCCCACAAGGGCGATCTTGGTGGTGGTGGATCCCGCATCGATCCCAAGGAAAGCATTGCCTTTATATTCGGAGAGAGCGGAAGCGCCCACGTGATGCCTGGAGTGGCGTGCCGTAAATTCGTCATAGGCCGCCCGGTCCGCAAACAGGGGCTCCATGCGTTCCACTTCAAATTCCATCTTGATGTCGGAGGATAGTTTCTTTACCATTTCCTCCATGGAATATTCCACATCCCCCTTTGCGTTCAGGGCGGAGCCGATGGCCGCGAAGAGGTGGGAGTTGTCGGTATCGATGACGTGTTCCCCGTCCAGTTTCAGCGTGCGGATAAAAGCAGCTTTCAACTCTGAAAGGAAGTGCAGGGGACCGCCTAAAAACGCCACATGACCCCGGATGGGCTTGCCGCAGGCCAGCCCCGAGATGGTCTGGTTGACCACCGCCTGGAAAATGGAGGCGGAGAGGTCTTCCTTTGTGGCGCCCTCGTTGATCAGGGGCTGGATATCCGTCTTCGCGAACACGCCGCAGCGGGCGGCAATGGCGTAAAGGGACCGGTAGTCTTTGGCATATTCGTTGAGCCCGGCGGCGTCCGTCTGCAGCAGGGAAGCCATCTGATCGATAAAGGAACCGGTGCCTCCGGCGCAGATACCGTTCATCCGCTGTTCCACATTGCCTCCCTCAAAATAGATGATCTTGGCATCCTCGCCGCCCAGTTCGATGGCAACGTCGGTCTTGGGGGCCAGCTCTTTCAGAGAGGTTGCCACGGCAATGACCTCCTGGGTGAAGGGAACCCCCAGATGGTTGGCAAGGGTAAGCCCGCCGGAGCCGGTGATCATGGGGCGCAGGGTGAGGTTGCCCAGCTGTGCATATGCTTTATTTAACAGTGCGGAAAGCGTCTCCCGAATGTTGGCGTAGTGGCGTTCATAGTCGGAAAACAGGATCTTATGATCCCCGTCCAGAATCGCGACCTTCACGGTGGTGGAACCGATATCGATGCCGAGAGCCGCAGTTTTGTTGCTACTTTCCATGTAAATCATCCTTCCTGAATCTATAACCATTAGGAACTGTCAAGAATTAACTTTGCAGATGACGTAGGATAAATCTTTTTATGCAAGGCGGAGGAATGAGGCGTACTGGGGTACGCCGATTGACAACAACGCGGCATAAGAAGATTTAGGCAAGTCAGATGTAAAGATTAATTCTTTGACAGTTCCTTACCATATGACTATTGCCACAGGGTAAAATTCGACATACTCTGACATTATAGTACACCTGGTTTTAAATTGCAACGAGCAATACCTATGAAAATAATGTAAAAATCGTGATTTTTCTATAAACTTGGAAATGGTTGGTTGCCTTATGGAAATGGTGATGATACAATGTATTCATGTTTATTTTTTTAATGACAGCACGAATCGGGCGAAAGGAACGGATATATTATGGATAAATGGGAAAGAAAATTTGGAAAATACGCGATCAGGAATCTGCCGCTGGTTTTGATCCTCTGTTACGCGGCAGGATATGTGATCCAGCTGATCAACGGGAATTTTTTGATGTTTCTGACACTGGATCCCTACAAGATACTGCATGGACAGGTCTGGAGGATCTTCACATGGATCATCATACCGCCCAGCAGCTTTGATCTGTTTACCCTGCTCATGCTGTATTTCTATTACAGTATCGGCACATCCCTGGAGAGGACATGGGGCACCTGGCGCTATAATGTGTATCTGCTTTCCGGTATGCTGTTTACGGTGCTGGGCAGCTTTGTATGGCTCGGGGTGCAGTATCTGACGGCGGGAGGAATGAGCGGGGAGCTGGCGGCCTACGTTTCCGGTGTGGGTTCCCTCTATTTCAGCACTTATTATATCAATATGTCCATCTTCCTGGCGTTTGCGGCGACGTTCCCCAATGTGCAGGTGCTGCTGATGTTCGTGATCCCCGTCAAGGTGAAGGTATTGGGAATCATCTATGCGCTGATCCTGGGGTGGGAGTTCATAGCGGTAGGCAGTCTGGCGAACCGGATCGTCATCGGATCCTCACTGCTGAATTTTGTGATCTTTTTCTTTACCACAAGAAACCATGTGCATATGTCGCCGAGACAGGTGAAACGGCGGGCGGAGTTCAGGCACGAGGTCAAAAGGAATCCCAAGATCACGAAGCATAAATGCGCCATCTGCGGCAGGACGGATGAGGATGATCCCTCCCTGGAGTTTCGCTTCTGCTCCAAGTGCAACGGAAATTATGAGTACTGTCAGGAGCATCTCTTTACCCACACCCATGTGAAGTAGAAATGGAATCTGTTCAACAAGTAAGCGCTGCTGGTGAAAGGAAAGCGAGGAATGCATGGATAAGGAAATATGGTTTGCCAAAACCCTGGAACAGGTCAGACAGCAGGCAAGGGCACAGGGCAGCAGTATCAGCGAGGAACAGGTAAGGGAGGCCTTTCGGGAACTGGAGCTGTCTGACACGCAGCTGCAGATGGTCTTTGACTACCTGAAAAAGCAAAAGATAGGAATCGGCGAGCCGGTGGATGCGGACGAGTATCTGACGGCTGCGGAGCGCAGCTATCTGCAGGATTACCTGGATGAGATCGCGGCCCTGCCCGTCTACAGCCCGGGAGAGATCGAGGGCTATACCATAGCCGCCATGGCGGGAGAGACGGACGCCCAGGCGAAGCTGGTGGAGGTATATCTGAAGGATGTCACGGATATCGCAAAACTCTACACGGGACAGGGTGTACTGCTGGAGGATCTGATCGGCGAGGGAAACCTTGCCCTGACCTTCGGGGTGGGGATGCTGGGCAGCCTGGAACAGCCCCGGGAGGCTCAGGGAATGCTTGCAAAAATGATCATGGACGCCATGGAGGAACAGATACAGGAGACGGCTGCCAATGAAAAGACGGACCGCAAGGTGGCGGACAGGGTGAACCGGGTGGCGGAAAAGGCAAAGGAACTTGCGGAGGAGCTGCACCGGAAGGTGACGCCAGAGGAACTGGCGGAGGAGACGGGGCTTTCCGCGAAAAGCATCCGGGATGCCATGCGCATGAGCGGATTTAAGATCGAGGACATAACGCTTTAACAGGCGTCTGATTCTTCACGGCTCC
Organism: uncultured Lachnospiraceae bacterium; assembly: GCA_948473115.1. Classification (GTDB taxonomy): domain Bacteria; phylum Bacillota; class Clostridia; order Lachnospirales; family Lachnospiraceae; genus Acetatifactor. The sequence goes on from CAOKWI010000008.1 coordinate 83,026, forward strand.
TTATCGGAAACCGCGCCGCCAGGCGCAGGCACTCACAAGTTTGCGAAGCAAATCCCGCAGGAATGCGAAGCGCTCTTTGAAATGGAAATTTGCGCCGCCGGGGCGGCACAGGGGTGAAGTATGCAGAGGAAAACATATGAGGACTACAAATACAGTATGCAGGATACCGGAAGGCTCTATGTGGGAAGCAAATATACCCTGGGAGAGCTTCTGGAGGCCGAGGATATCCTGTTTAAATTCCGTATGATCGTGGAACGCTATATTTTGCCGGAATCGGATCCGGAGGACACCCTGGAAACCCATCTGTACTATCTGGAAAAGGGTAAATTCCTGGTCCAGACCTACAGGCACATGAAGGCCAGGGTCAAGGTGAACATCATAGAAGAGAAAAGGAGCCTCTTTGGAAAGCGGAAAAAGGAGTATGTCACCAGAAACCTGACCATTGATGAGCTGGTGCAGATGCCGCCGGCGGAGAAGGAGAGAAAGGGACTGGTGATACAGGAGCTGTCCGTCAGCAAACTGGCGCTGATGGGGCTGTAGACGGCGCAGCCGTTGAGGAGAAGATTTACAGGTCACAGAAAGGTAAGGCTGCAATATGAGAGTAGAAGATTTATCAGCATACGAGGTAATGGAGAAGAAGGAGATCGGTGACATCAAAAGCACCGGTTATCTGGTGCGCCACAAGAAGACGGGAGCGAGGATAGTGCTTCTGGAAAATGGGGACGAGAATAAGGTATTCTATATCGGATTCCGCACGCCGCCAAAAGATTCCACCGGTGTGGCCCACATCCTGGAGCATTCCGTGCTCTGCGGCTCCAGGGAATTTCCGGTGAAGGATCCCTTTGTGGAGCTGGTGAAGGGTTCCCTGAACACTTTTTTGAACGCCATGACTTATTCCGATAAGACTGTCTATCCGGTGGCCAGCTGCCATGACAAGGATTTCCAGAACCTGATGCACGTTTACCTGGACGCCGTGTTTTATCCCAATATCTATAAAAATGAATCCATCTTCCGCCAGGAGGGCTGGCACTATGAGATGGATGAGGAGGGTCAGCTCTCCATCAATGGCGTGGTGTATAATGAAATGAAAGGAGCGTTCTCTTCCCCTGATGATGTGCTGGAGAGGGAGATTCTCAGCGCACTCTATCCCCATACGACCTACGCCTGTGAATCGGGAGGAGACCCCGATGTGATCCCGGAGCTCACCTATGAGCAGTTCCTGGATTTTCACAGAAGATATTATCATCCCGCCAACAGCTATATCTATCTCTATGGAAATATGGATATGGCGGAGAAGCTTACCTTTATCGATGAGCATTATCTGTCCGCCTTCGATACGCTGGAGATCGACTCTGCCGTCGGGGAGGAGCCGGCGTTCACGGAGCCGGGCAGAAGGGTGATGGAATACCCCATCAGCGAGGGCGAGGACGAGGAAGAGAACACGTTCCTTTCCTGGAATCTGTCTGTGGGCAGCAGTGTGGACAGGGAATTGTATGTGGCGTTCCAGATTCTGGATTATGCGCTCTGCTCCGCCCCCGGGGCGCCGTTGAAGCAGGCGCTGGTGGAGGCCGGTGTGGGCAAGGATGTGTACAGCATATATGAGAACGGCATTAAGCAGCCTTATTTCAGTGTGATTGCCAAGGATACTTCCACGGAAAAGGAGCAGCGGTTTCTGGATATCATCAGGCAGGTGCTTTCCGGCCTGGTGGAGAAAGGCTTTGACGAAAAAGCGCTGCTGGCGGGAATCAACTATTATGAATTCAAATACAGGGAGGCGGATTTCGGCTCCTATCCCAAGGGTCTGATGTACGGTCTCCAGATCCTTGACAGCTGGCTTTACGATGACAGCAAGCCCTTCCTCCATATCGAGGCAAACGATACCTTTGCCTTTTTGAAGACACAGGTAGGCACCGGCTATTTTGAGAAACTGGTGAAGGAGTATCTGCTGGACAATCCCCATGGCGCGATGGTCATTTTGAAGCCCGAGGCGGGGCTTGGCGTGCGGCAGGAGGAGGCGCTGAGAGCAGCGCTTGCGTCGAAAAAGGCTTCCATGGACGACGGGGAAATTGCCCGGGTGAGGGAGACCCTTGAGGCTATGAACGCCTTCCAGGAGAGGGAGGATGCCCCGGAGGACCTGGCGAAGATCCCCCTGCTCACCCGTCAGGACATGAAGAGGGAGGCGGACAGACTGATCAATGAAGAGCGGGAGATCGCAGGAACCCCTCTGCTGTACCACAATATTGATACCAACGGCATCGGCTATCTGAGGCTGCTTTTCAGATGCCGGGAGATTCCGGAGGAATATTTTCCTTATATCGGAATCTTAAAGGGGTGCCTGGGGCTTCTGAATACGGAGCATTTCACCTATGGGGATCTGTTTAATGAGATGAATCTGGTGACAGGGGGCATGGCGGCGGTGAACAATGCCTACTCCCGGGTGGAGGATCCCGACCGGTATACCCTGACCCTGGAGGTAAAGACTAAGGTACTATATGAAAATCTGGATAAGGCAGTCGAGCTGATCGGGGAGATCCTTATGACCAGCGACTTTACGGACGCAAAGAGGCTGAAGGAGATCCTGGCGGAGGGGAAATCCAGAATGCAGGCCCAGATGATCTCCAGCGGACACATCGTGGCAGCGGGAAGGGCCATGTCCTACGGCAGCGTGTCCGGCACGGTCAGCGAGATCATATCCGGCGTTCCCTTCTACCGCCTGACAGCCGGTCTGGAGCAGGATTTTGAGGCGCAGAAGGGGCAGCTGGTGGAGAGGCTGCAGACGCTGGCGAAGATGATCTTCCGCCCGGAAAACCTGATGGTGGATTTTGTGGGGGATGAGCAGGTCATCGGAAAGCTGGAGGAGCCAATCGCGGCGTTGAAGGAAAGACTGTATACCTGTCCGGTGAAAAGGGAAGCGTATGTTCCCGCGGTCACGAAACAGAACGAGGGGCTCATGACCTCCGGCCAGGTACAGTATGTGTGCCGCGCAGGCAATTTCCGCAGGAAGGGACTGCCCTATCAGGGAGCGCTGCGTGTGCTGAAGGTGATAGAGGGGTATGAGTATCTGTGGATGAATGTCCGCGTGAAGGGCGGGGCTTACGGCTGTATGTGCGCCTTTGGAAAGTCCGGGGAGGCATATTTTGTGTCCTACAGGGATCCCAACCTGGGAAAGACGATTGATATTTATGAGAAGGCGGCGGATGCCATTGCGGGCTTTGAGGCGGACGAGCGCACCATGACCCAGTATATCATCGGAGCCGTCAGCGAGCTGGATATGCCGAAGAATCCTGCCGCAAAGGGTCTGCAGTCCTTGAGCGCCTATATGACGGGCATTACGCCGGAAATGCTGCAGAAGGAGCGGGATGAGATCCTCTCCGCGACGCCGGAAACCATCCGTTCCCTGGCGGATTATATCAGGGCGTTCATGGAGGAGGACAATCTCTGTGTGGTGGGCAATGCCCGGAAGATCAAGGCGGAAGAAAATAAATTCTTGAAAATAGAGAACCTTTTCTGACCGGTTCCGTCTTATATGGTGAAAGCGCTTGTGGGAATGCCGGAAAGGTCAAATCCCCAGTCAGTTTGCTGTGGGGCGTTGAAAGCAAAAAGCGCGCCGGTAGTGTCAAGTAGTCTATGAAAAAACCGGGACGAAAAAATAGGCTCAACTGAA